>DAITNE010000020.1:0-11882 GCA_036834765.1 Methylocella sp. | reverse complement strand
GAAAAACCATCGAGGCCGCCTTAACGTATGCGGCTCGGCGCGGCGCGCGCCGCCACGGCGGCGGCCGGTTCAGAGCGAGTCGTCATCGGGATGAGCGTCGGCCTTTGAATCTTCGTCGGCTTCGCCCGCGGGAATGGCGTAGACGCCGCCGAGCCAGCGGTGCAGGTCGACGTCGGCGCACCGCTTCGAACAGAATGGACGCGTCTTCTCAATCGCGGGCTTGCCGCAGATCGGACACGGCCGGGGCGAGGATGCGGACGAAGATCGGCCGGCATTGTCTTCGTCTTCGCCAGGGAACATCAGGGGCTCAAGCGTTTTTGAGGTCAATGCGGTGGTCATATTCGATCGCGCCACGAGGCATGGGCCGGATAGCCCTCGCCGACAAGCAGCGACATCGTCTCGTAGAGCGGCAGGCCAACGACGGCAGAATAGGAGCCGACGAGTTTCAACGCAAACGCCCCGGCAAGGCCCTGAATGGCGTAGCCGCCGGCCTTGCCGCGCCATTCGCCCGAGCCGAGATAGGTCTCGATCTCATTTGACGACAGGCGTTTGAAGCGCAGTCTCGTCTCAACCAGCTTGTGACGCTCGCTTCCTTTCGGCGTAATCAGACAGACGGCCGTATGTACGCGATGCGCTCGGCCGGACAGCAGCCGAAGGCACTCAGCCGCCTCCGTCACGATCTCGCATTTCGGTAGGATGCGGCGCCCGACGCTGACCACGGTATCCGCGCCGAGGATATAGCCATCGGCGAGTTCCGGCCTCGTCGCCGCTATTTTGGCGGCGGCGCGCGCCTTCTCCCGCGCGAGGCGCCCTGCCAGCGAGCGCGGCAATTCGGCCTTGCCCGGGGTTTCGTCAAGATCGCAGGGCAAAAGCGCGTCCGGCTCGACGCCGATCTGTTGCAGCAGTTCCAGACGACGCGGCGACGCTGAAGCCAGAACGAGCTTTGGCCGCCAAGCGGCGCCTTCCGAGGCGCCGTATTGCGCACCCTCCAGAGCATCGCTGGCTGGAGAATGGCCTGCGGGAGCCTTATCTGCGCCGGTCACGACGGCGATCCTCGATCAATGTTTGCGCCTCGCCGTCGACACACGCGATCTTCAAGATCGGCTCACTTGAAGCGATAGGTGATGCGGCCCTTGGAAAGATCATAGGGCGTCATTTCGACGAGCACCTTGTCGCCGGTGAGGACCCGAATGCGGTTCTTGCGCATTTTTCCCGCCGTGTGAGCGATGATCTCGTGCTCGTTTTCGAGCTGCACCCGAAACGTCGCGTTCGGCAGCAGTTCGACGACAACCCCTGGAAATTCAAGCAATTCTTCTTTCGACATCTGTTTCCTTATACTTCAGCGGCCGTCATTCCCCGCGCCGCCAGGGGCGCATCGGGGCGGCCGCAAAACCGCGTTTGACCAGTCGCGAGCCGCAAGTCCCTCCGGGGCATGCGCGAACCCGGCAGGTCTCTGCAATACCCAAGACGAATCCGGCGAAGACGAATGGCCGCGACCCTAGTCGAGAACTGGGCGTTTGTGAACAGGCGCCGATTTGGGGCGGCTCCGGCCGCGCGGTCAGGCGTGGGACGCAGGCACCGGCGGCGACGTCTGTTTTTCGGCGTCGGCCGCCTCATAGGCCTTGAACCGGCGGATCGCAAAGGGAATCGTCGCCAGATAGGCCGCGGCGAAGAAAATCAGCATCTCCATCGGGAAGGTCGCGAGCAGGAGAAGGCCGGCGACAACGCCGAAAAGCACGACAATGACGTAGTCGCGCGGCACTCGGCCGATTTTCTTGCCCGAGAAATGCGGAATGCGGCTCGCCATCAGCAGGGCGATGACCAGTACATAGGCGATATAAAGCCAAACCATGAAGCGCCCATGCGGCGCCTCGAAAATCGACAGGCTGAGGTAAAGCGGCAAGAGGCCGACGATGGCTCCGGCCGGCGCCGGCATCCCCGTAAAGAAATGGTCACGCCAGGCGGGGCGGTCCGGCTCCTCGGCCATGACGTTGAACCGGGCCAGGCGCAAGGCCGCCGCGATGGCGAAGACCAGCGCGGCGAACCAGCCAAGACTCTTGATCTCGTGCAAACCCCAGAAATAGAGAATCAGCGCGGGGGCGACGCCGAAATCGACGAAATCGGCGAGCGAGTCGAGTTCCGCTCCAAAGCGCGTGGCACCGCGCAACGCGCGGGCGATGCGCCCGTCAAGGCCATCCAGAACGGCGGCGATGATGACCGCGATGACGGCGATCTCGAATTGACCCTCGATCGCGAAACGGATCGCGGTAAGGCCCATGCAAAGCGCGAGAAGCGTGACCAGATTGGGCAGGATGACGCGCACCGGAACGGCGCGAAAGCGGCGCTTGCGCACCGGCGGCGCATCGAAAGCGCCGAACTCGCGCTCCTGCTCGCGCACCATTTTCGCTGCGCGATGATCGCGCCAGGGATCTGGCGACCTGTTCGTCAAGGAGGGTCCCTTCATCGGCGCCAACATAGGCGCGCGGCCAAGAGGCCGCAAGCGCGCCTTCGCTCCTGAAAAGGCAATAAGGCTTTTGATTTTGAGCGTTTTCTACGCGCGCAGACCGGCGACTTTAATCTAGCCGAGGCCGAACCGCAGTCGCAGACGCGCGATGATCTCGGCCGAGTGGCGTTTGACTGCGTTGAAAAAGGCCCAGGCGTGCGTCGCCCGCACCCGGGCGAGAACCCGGTCGCGAAAGTCAAACAGCCAGTCCATCAGCCAGGCGAACCAGCCAATCGTTCGCAGCTTGTCCCGGCCTGCGGCATAGATGCGCTCAACCACCACGAAGGTGACGAAATAGGCGAGGATGAAGAGAACGGCCCCGACGATCCTGTGGCCGGTGGCGAAGAGGATGACGGCCAGAAGCTTTGCTGGCTCGGCGATGGCGAAGGGAATCGCGAGCAGCGCCAGAATGGCGTAGGGCGGCAGCGCGGCGACGACATCCTGCAGCCGGATGACGAAATGAAGCTTCGCAAACCGGCGGATGAGCGGACGAAAGAAAGGCGCGGCGAGCGCGTCGAGGGCGAGATAGAAGATGATGAGCGCTTCCGCGAACAGCAGGAAGAGCTGGCGTGAGCGTTGCGCTGTTTTTCGCGTCCAAGGTAGCATTCGTGACGCCCGTCGCCGATGACATGCAAAGCACAAGAATCCCGCGTTTTTCTCTCATCGTAGGCTTTTGCGCAAATCCGGCTCAGCCGCCGATGACGCGCGAGATCATGAAGCGCGCGGATTTGATCACCGCCGCCCCGCAAACGGGTTGCGAGACGAAGTCGACCCAGGACAGAAGGTCGGCCAAGCGGGAGGCTTCGAGCCAGCCCTCGGGAAGCTGTTTTCCCGCCGCCCGGTAACCGCCGGTCACGCCCGACATAAAGGCGGCGTCATCGCCAAGCGGCGCCCGCAGCAGATTGCCGAAATCGAAGGAGGGTCCGCCGGCGAAGGCGAATTCCCAGTCGAGAATGGCGGCGATGCGCCAACCCTCTTCCGGCTCTTCTTGAAGGAGAATGTTCGAACCGTTGAAATCCGAATGGGTCAGCGTCGGCTGGCTCGACCATGCGGAGGAGAGCACATGCCCTTCCCGTGCGACGAAAGCGAATAAGGCCTCGGTCAGAGCGGCGCCAAGGCGCTCGCCTCCGGGCCCTTCGCGCAGGCAATGGTCGAGCCAGGCCATGATCCCTCTCATGTCCATGTCGAGATCGTCGCGGGGCGCGAGATCGGCGCTAAAAAAACCCTGCCTGTCGAAGGCGAACCCATGAATCGCGGCGAGCGCGCCGCCGACGCGGCGGCCAACCTCCGTCAGGGCGGCCGGCGCCAGACGCGGCGCCAGCGTATCCAGCCGCTCGCCATCGATCCACTGCATGAACGCAAAGGGCAAGCCGAAATCGGGATCGGCGTCGCCGCTGGCGAGCACGGCCGGAACCGGCACGCGCTGACCGACGAAAGACAACAGCGCGATCTCCTTCGCGGCCTGCTGCTGATCGCGTTGCCAGTAGCGCAGCAAGACGGGCCTGACCCCGCGTGGACTGGATAATTCCAGCTTGAAATTGGTGTTGGCGAGGCCGCCGAAGGTTCTCTCCACCCTGACGACCCCGGAGTCCGGGAACGCTGCGCGGGCAAGCGCTTCAATGCTCGCGCGGCGCGGGTTAAGAACCGCCTGCGTCCTGCTCCATTTTTCACGCAATGATCGCGCTACGCCCGGCAATAATCCCTACCTTCGCAAACTTACCTCTGGCGCGATTTGCGCCCGGCATAAGGATTGTCGCTGGTCTTCTTCGAGAGGCGGATCGGCACGCCCGGCAGTTCAAAAGCCTCGCGCAATCCATTGACAAGGAAACGCTCGTAGCTCGCGGGCAATGCGTCGAGCTGATTGCCGAACAGGATGAAATAGGGTGGGCGCGCGCGCAGCTGCGTGATGTAGCGGATTTTGATGCGCCGTCCGGAAACGGCTGGCGGCGGGCTTCTCTCCAGCGCGGCCGCGAGCCAGCGGTTGAGCCGCGCCGTCGAGATCCGTTTGTTCCAGACTTCATGGACGCGGAAGATCGAATGCATGAGATGTTCGATGCCCTCGCCGGTCGCGCCGGCGAGGGGCACGACGGGGGCGCCCTTGACCTGTGGCAAGAGCCGCAGCGCCTCCTCGCGCAACTCGGCGAGCTTTGCGCCCTTGTTCTCGATGAGGTCCCATTTATTGAGGCCGATGACGAGCGCCCTGCCCTCGCGTTCGACGAGATCGGCGAGCGTCAGATCCTGTTTTTCGAACGGGATAGTGGCGTCGAGGAGCAAAACAACGACCTCGGCGAATTTCGCGGCGCGCAGCGCATCGTGTCCGGCGAGCTTTTCGAGCTTGTCCTCGACCTTCGCGCGCCGCCGCAGCCCGGCGGTGTCGAACATCTTGATCTTGCGGTCGCGCCACTCGAAATCGATCCCGATCGTATCGCGGGTCAGCCCCGGTTCGGGGCCGGTGAGCAGCCGGTCCTGCCCGATGATCGTGTTCAGCAAGGTCGACTTGCCAGCGTTGGGCCGACCGATGATCGCTATGCGCAGCGGCTTTGAAAGGTCAAGTTCCGAACCGTCTTCATCCTCGCCGAGAACAAGCCGCGTCTCCTCTTCGCCTTCATCCGCCGGCAATTCGGTCTCGGCGGGAAGCGCTTCACGGATCGCAGCGTAAAGCTCGGCGAAACCATCGCCATGTTCGGCCGAAAGCGGCACAGGGTCGCCAAGGCCGAGATCATAGCCCTCGACGGCGCCGGCTTCGCCCGCGCGCCCTTCCGCCTTGTTGGCGATGAGGATCAAGGGCTTGTCGGCGCGCCGCACGAGATTGGCGAAGAAGCGATCGTCGGGGGTTAGCCCTGTACGCGAATCGAAAACGAAAAAGATCGCGTCGGCGAGTTCGATCGCCATTTCCGTCTGCGCCCGCATGCGTCCCGGCAGGGACTCCTCATTGCCTTCCTCGAGGCCTGCGGTGTCGATGATCTTGAAAGCGAGATCGCCGAGGCGCGCCTCGCCTTCGCGCCGGTCGCGGGTGACGCCTGGCCGATCATCGACGAGCGCGAGCTTCTTGCCGACGAGCCGATTGAACAGGGTCGACTTGCCGACGTTCGGGCGGCCGATGATCGCGATGGTGAACATTATTTCGCCGGCGCTTCGCCAGTCGGAGCCTTGTCCGCGGGCGGTTGGGCGGGCTCAACCGGAGCCGCAGGGTCGGCGGCCTTTTCCGGCGAAGGCGGCGTCTTGCCGGCCTGCACGAGGCCCAGGAACGCTTCGGCCCGCTGACGCAACGCAGAAGGCGCACGCGCATCGGAAACGATCATGTCGAGCCAGCGCCCGGCGGCTTCGAAATCTCCCCTTCGGAAGTCGGAAAGAGCGAGCAACTCGCGGATGCTGCTGTGATAGGTGAAGCTTTGCGCCGCGAGCGGCCCGAATTTCTGCTCGAAGGCCTGCGGGTCATCACTGTCGACGCGCAAAAGGGCCGCGCGGGTCTGAGCCATATCCTTGAACGCCGGATCATAATTCGGATCGGCGGCGAGAGTCTCAAAGCCCGCGATCGCCGCGGCTGGATCCCGGCCCGCGATCTCATCGACGGCGCGAAGCCGCGCGAGCGTCGCGTATCCTTTCGGCCCCGTTTTCGCCAGCGCCTCGAAAGCCGCTTCGGCCTCGGCGGATTTGCCGTCGGCGGATAGTTGCAGCGCCGCCTCATATTGCGCGCCAGCCGCCTCCGCGGTTTCAATGCGGAAATGCTGATAGATGCGCCAACCCGCCGTCGCGGCCACGACGAGAACCGCCGCGGCGATGAGCCACCACTGATATCGGGTCCAGATCTGGATCAGCCGGTCGCGGCGGTAGTCCTCGTCGACTTCGCGGAAAAAATCACCACTCATATGCGTCTCTGGGCTCTTGGCCGGCTGTCGATCCTCGCGCCGGAACCCTGTCAGCTAGCATGGGCGCGAACGAAAGGCGACCCAGCCTCTTCGACTAAAAGCGCTATACGATCGCCTGGAGCCTATTCTTCGCGGTTCGCCAAATCGCCAGAAAGCCAGGCGGTTTCGTCGCGCGCCTTGTTTCGCAGTTTTCGCCCGCCATATGAACCGATGGCTTTCAAACTGAAGGCGAAGCCTTCCAGGCTTCGCCGCCGTACTGACCGTTTGCAGGAGGGTCTTCCCATGAGCGCTCCCAACGCCTCGGCCTCAGGCCAGTTTATTCTCGGGGATATAACGATCAATCGTTTGGGCTTTGGCGCGATGCGCCTGACCGGAAAGGGCATCTGGGGCGAACCGGCGGACCGCTCCGCGTGCCTAGCGACGCTGCGCCGCCTGCCTGAACTTGGCGTCAACTTCATCGACACCGCCGACAGCTACGGCCCCGCCGTCAGCGAGAATTTGATCGCCGAGGCGCTCTATCCATATGATGGTCTTTTAATCGCCACCAAGGGCGGCCTCACGCGCCCGGGCCCAGATATCTGGGCGCCCTTGGGACGCCCGGAATATCTGCGCGAGTGCGTGCTGATGAGCCTGCGCCGCCTGAAAATCGAAAGAATCGATCTGTGGCAGCTGCATCGCATCGATCCGAAAGTTCCTCGCGACGAACAATTCGCCGCCATCCGGGACATGCAGAAGGAAGGGCTGATCCGGCATGTCGGACTGAGTGAAGTCGGCGTCGAGGACATCGGCGCGGCGCAGAAATTCTTCCACGTGGCGTCCGTGCAAAATCGTTACAATCTGGTCGACCGCGCCAGCGAAGATGTGCTCGAACATTGCGCCAAAGCCGGCATCGGCTTCATCCCATGGTTCCCGCTCGCCGCCGGCGAACTGGCGAAACCTGGTTCAATCCTCGATTCCATCGCAAAGAGAAAAGGTGCGACGCCGAGCCAGATCGCGCTGGCGTGGGTTTTAAAGCGCAGCCCCGTCATGCTGCCGATTCCGGGCACGAGCAGCGTCAAGCATCTCGAAGAAAATGTTGCCGCCGCGGGAATTGTTTTGTCCGGCGACGAGTTCCGGACGCTCGACGAACATGGCAAGGCCGCCGCGAAATAGCGCGCGGGACGATTCACCGCGACGCTTGCGAGGAAAAGCTCATGCCGCTTTCAATGTATGACGTCACCGTTCCGGCCTTTCTCCGAGCGTTCGCGAACCTCTCGGCGATCCTGGCGAAGGCGGAAGCCCACGCCAAGGCGACCGGGCTCGATCCGAACGTCTATCTCCAGGCAAGGTTAGCCTCCGACATGCTCCCTTTGACCGGCCAAATCCAGCGCGCGAGCGACACGGCAAAGGGGTGCGTCGTCCGTCTTGGCGCGGTCGAGAACGTCAGCTTTCCGGATACAGAAGCGACCTTCGCCGAGCTTGATGCGCGGCTCGCCAAAACGGCGGACTTGCTGCGCCGCGCGTCGGCGAGCCGACTGAACGACGCCGAGCACCGCAAGGTCGAAATGAAATTCCGCGACAGCACCGTGACCTTCGATGGACGCGACTATGTCACCTTCTATGCCCTGCCGAACTTCTATTTCCATGTCACGACGGCCTATGATCTGCTCCGCCATAAGGGACTGGAAATCGGCAAGGCCGATTTTATCGGCGCCTTCGACCGGCCAGAAACCGGTGCCGGACCGTGAACGGCAAAGTTGGCGAAGGGGATGGAGTACATAGCCATGGGTCATCAAGCGGGAAGCCGCGAGTCCGCACGTTTCGACCTCAACGAAATCGCGCAATCCTTTCCGCAGACAGCGCAAACGCTGCTGCTCGACACCTACCTAACCAATGAGCCTGCCGCCAGCGCGCGGGTCTTCAGGGTCTATCGCGGAACGCCGCCGCACTATCACGCGACCTGCGACGAATATCTCTATGTGCTATCGGGCGAAGGGACGTTCTGGATGGGCAGCGCGGCGCAGTGGGGACGTTTTGCGCCGGGCCATTTGCTCTTCTTCAAGCGCGGCGTCGTCCACGCCTTGCCCGAGATCCTCGAAGGCCCCGTCGTGTTCTTCTCGGTCGATACGCCAAGGCGCGATCCGAAAGACATTATTTTCGTCAATCCCGAAGACGGAACGCCGGAAAGTTTTGTCCAGGACAAAAATAGGTGAAACTCGTCCCTTGACAGCGCGCCCGCCAGCGGGCGCCGCGACGCGGGCGGCGAGTTCAGCGTGATCAGAATCGCGACGGCGGGATGGAGCATTCCGCGGACCCTTTCGGAATATTTTCCTGAGCACGGGTCAAGCCTTGAGCGATATGCCGACGTCTTCAATGGCGTCGAAATCAACTCGACGTTTTACCGTTCACATAAACCTTCGACATTCGCCCGCTGGGCTGCTTCGGTTCCGGAGAATTTCCGCTTTTCGGTGAAAGCGCCGCGGGAAATTACCCATGTGAAGCGGCTGGTCGATTGCAAAGCTGCGGTTGCAAAATTCTGCGACCAAACAGGCTATCTCGGCGCCAAGCGCGGCCCAATTCTCGTGCAGCTTCCGCCTAGCCTTCCCTTCGATTGCGCCACGGCCGAAGCGTTTTTCACCCTCCTTCGCGACAGATATTCCGGCCCCACGGCCTGCGAGCCTCGCCATCCGAGCTGGTTCGAACCCGAGGCCGATGCGCTGCTACGCGCTTATCGCATCAGTCGCGTCGCCGCTGATCCCGCGCCGGGGCCAGAAGCTGGGCGCCCGGGTGGCTTTGACGGCCTCCTCTACATTCGTATGCATGGTTCGCCGCGCATGTACTATTCGCCTTACTCGGAGCGAGATCTCGGGAAAATCGCGGCGATGCTATCAAACAGCTCGGCCTTGGAAAAATGGTGCGTCTTCGACAATACGGCGTCCGGGGCGGCGCTTCCAAACGCGCTCGACCTGCGCGAGCGGATCTCTCGGCCGCACCGCGGCTAAAGCAGACCCAACGACGTTAACTCGCGTCGCATCTCTTCTGACATTCCATCTCTTCCCGACCACGTTGCGAGATCCGGCGGCGCATCTTTTGGGTCGAAGTATCGCCAGCCCTGGAATGGCTGGCGCGGACGGGGATCGACGGCGATCAACTCTGGGTCGAGCACAAGACCGCATTGCGGCGACCCATCTTTGTCGAGAGGCCGCAGTTCGAGCAGTTTCTGGCGCGCAGCTACCCAGCCTCTAATGACCCAATAGAGAGAGCCGCCATCCAAAATCTCTCGCGCCCGCTTCGGCGTGTGGCGGGTGAGATGGATGAGCTCCGGCCTCTGCTTGTCGCGCCTTAGCGCCTCCAGGCGCCGCGCCTGCCAGGCCGCGAGATCGGAAAGCGTGTCGAGGCCGACGCATAGCTTGATGAGATGAACCGTCATTGCGCGGAGCCTAGTCGCTCCGAAACGCCGCGCATAGCTGTGGCCGGTCGGCGCGATGACGCCGGAAGCGCGGGGATCGCGCCCGCTTGCAGCTATATTTCCAGGGGAATAGCTTAAGCTCCGTCTTGGCCGTTGATCATATTGGTTCGCCATCTTTCCTATTTCGTGACCCTCGCCCGTGAGCGGCATTTCGCGCGGGCGGCGGAGGCTTGCCACGTCGCCCAACCGACGCTCTCTGCGGCGATCCGCACCCTCGAGGATGTCCTCAAGGTGCGGCTCGTCGAGAGAGACCACCGCTTCGTCGGCCTCACCCCGGAGGGCGAAAAGCTGCTCGCCTGGAGCCGGCGGATCCTTTCGGACTATAACAGCCTGCGCGATGATCTGAACGGCCTGAGGCACGGGCTGACGGGCGTTCTGCGGCTCGGCGTCATCCCTTCGGCGATGCCGGCGATCTCATTGCTTACGTCGCGCTTTTCGGCTGCGCATCCAAAGGCCAGCGTCGAGATTCAATCGCTGACGTCGCGCGCGATCGAGCGCGCCCTCAACGCGTTTGAGATCGATGGCGGCGTCACCTATCTCGACAACGAGCCTCTCGAAAATGTTCGCCTGACGCCCCTCTATCGCGAGCGCTACGTGTTCGTCGTCAACCGTCGCCACCGGTTCGCCGGCCGGGGCGCGATCGCTTGGGCTGAGGCCGCCGCCGAGCGGCTCTGCCTGCTCGGCGGGGACATGCAGAACCGGCGCATCATGGACAAGCTCGCCGCCTCGATCGGCGTGACGATGAAGCCCACCGTCGTCAGTAATTCATTCCTCGGAGTCTGCTCGCATCTGCGTCATGGCGAGTGGGCGAGCATCGTGCTGACCTCCAGCAAGGACAGCCCGGATTCTGTGCTTGAGCGCGAGCTGCACAACGCCGAGGTGATCATCTCGCAGCCGTTCTGGCCGGCCTATCTGACGGCGGAGCGCATCGCCAAGGCGCCGAAACTGAAGCTCGCCCTCACCGCCGGCATCGGCTCCGATCACGTCGATTTGCAGGCGGCGATCGACCGCAAGATCACGGTCGCCGAGGTGACCTACTGCAACTCGATCAGCGTCGCCGAACATGTCGTGATGATGATCCTCGGCCTCGTGCGCAACTACATCCCCTCCTATCAATGGGTGGTGAAGGGCGGCTGGAACATCGCCGACTGCGTCGAGCGCGCCTATGATGTCGAGGGCATGCATGTCGGCACGGTTGCGGCCGGGCGCATCGGCCTGGCCGTGCTGAAGCGTTTGAAGCCATTCGACATGCATCTCCACTATACAGACCGTCACCGGCTGCCGGAAGCTGTGGAGAAGGAGTTGGGCCTGACCTGGCATCCGAGCCGGGAAGAAATGTACAAGGTTTGCGACGTCGTCACGCTGAACTGCCCGCTGCATCCCGAAACGGAGCATATGATCAACGACGAAACACTGAAGCTCTTCAAGCGCGGAGCCTATCTCGTCAATACTGCGCGTGGGAAACTGTGTGACCGCGACGCGATCGTCAGGGCGCTCGAAAGCGGACAGCTCGCGGGCTATGCCGGCGACGTCTGGTTCCCGCAGCCGGCGCCCAAGGATCATCCCTGGCGCACTATGCCGCATCACGGCATGACGCCGCATATCTCGGGCACCTCACTCTCGGCCCAGGCGCGCTACGCGGCAGGTACGCGGGAGATTCTCGAGTGCTACTTTGAGGGCCGGCCGATCCGCGACGAATATCTCATCGTCGACGGCGGCAAGCTCGCAGGCACTGGCGCCCATTCCTACAGCGCCGGCAACGCCACCAATGGCTCGGAAGAGGCGGCGAAGTTTTCCAAGGCCAGCTGATCCCGATTATCCGGCGGCGCGTTCTCGCGCCGCCGTGGCCGAGGCTAAAACAACGTAAGACGAGGGGCGCGAGAGCCCCTTCACTCCCACTCACTTATTTCAATGCATTATAACACACTGTTTCTAACGGAGAAAATGCGCCTGCCTCCGGCGATTCCCGTCACGCATGCCGTCAAAAATTTGGGCTATTGATTTCATAGTGGAAATCCCACTCCACGCGATGAACCTTATCACGCGTTCTGTCGCCATCTAT
>DAITNE010000019.1:230-11999 GCA_036834765.1 Methylocella sp. | reverse complement strand
CTTGTCGGTGATCGAATCGTAAATGCGGCCGCGTCCCGGGGCCTGCTCCGGAGCGGAGGCTTTAGCCTGCCGTGCGGCTGTCTGCGGCATATTCTTGCTCCATCGTTAGAGCTGCGCTTCGCCGGGAAGGCAGCAATGCAATCGTTCTAGGGGCGCCCCCGGCGGGGCGCAAGTTCGATGGTCGCCGCCGACTGCCTCAGCCCCTGTCCCGATGCGCCAGGCGCGGTTTACGGATCCGCGGTCAGCCGCGTCAGCTCTGCGGCTGCGGAACGATCCGCAAATAGGGGCGCTGAGCGGTCCAGCCGTTCGGAAATTTCTTCTTCGCGTCTTCATCCGAGACTGACGGGACGATGATCACGTCTTCGCCCGCCTTCCAGTTGACCGGCGTCGCGACCTGGTGCTTCGCGGTCAATTGCAGGGAGTCGATCACCCGCAAAACCTCGTCGAAGTTGCGGCCCGTGCTCGCCGGATAGGTTAGCGTCAATTTGATCTTCTTGTCGGGGCCGATGACGAACACCGAGCGCACGGTCAGCGTATCGCTCGCATTCGGATGGATCATGCCATAGAGATCGGAAATCTTGCGGTCCGTATCCGCGATGAGGGGGAAGTTCAGGGCGTGGCCCTGCGTCTCCTTGATGTCGTCGCCCCATTTCTCATGGCTCGCAAGCTGGTCGACGCTGAGGCCGATCACCTTGACGTTGCGCTTGTCGAACTCCGGCTTCAGCTTCGCCGTATAGCCGAGTTCCGTGGTGCAAACCGGCGTGAAATTCTTCGGGTGCGAAAACAGGACCACCCAGGAGTCGCCGGCCCATTCATGGAATTTGATGTGACCTTCGGTGGTGTCTGCCTCGAAATCGGGCGCAATATCGCCAAGTTGAAGCGCCATTTCCATCTCTCCAGGTTGTGCGTCGGGGGCTGCCGCTCTTCGAAGCGGGCGCGAAGATCGCGCAAAGTATAAAGTCTAGGAGTTCTGTCAACTATCAAAAAGCCGCAGCCCCGCGCGCCGGTTTTGTCAAGCGACTCGTCTCGCCGTTCAGGCCGCGCGGGCAAGGCCCGTTGCAGCGGACAGCGCCTGATCGAGATCGGCGATGATGTCGTCGATATGCTCGATGCCGACCGAAAGGCGGACATAGCCGGGCGTCACCCCCGTCGCGAGCTGGTCTTCTCCCGAAAGCTGCGAATGGGTGGTCGTCGCGGGGTGGATCGCGAGGCTGCGCGAGTCGCCGATGTTGGCGACGTGATAGAACAACCCGAGCGAGTCGATGAATTTGCGCCCCGCTTCGGCATCGTCGAGTTCGAAGCCGACGAGGCCGCCGTAGCCGCCGGTGAGATAGCGATCGGCCCGCTGGCGCTCTATTCCGGTCTGCAGCGAGGGATAGATGACCTTGCGCACGCCGTTGTGGCGCAGGAGGTAATTGGCGACCGCCTCGGCGTTGCGGACATGGCGCTCGATGCGCAGCGCCAGCGACTCGATCCCCTGCAGGATCAGAAAGGCGTTGAAGGGCGAGAGGGCGGCGCCGATGTCGCGCAGAAGCGTCGTGCGCGCCTTGATGATGTAGGCGACCGGCCCGAGGGGCTTCACAGCTTCGGTCCAGACCGCGCCATGGTAGCTGGGATCCGGCGTATTGAGGGCCGGCTGGCGATCTTTGTGCGCCTCCCAATCAAAATTGCCGCCGTCGACGATGAGACCGCCGATCGAATTGCCGTGGCCGCCGAGATATTTGGTGGCGGAATAGACGACGATCGCCGCGCCATGCTCCAGCGGGCGGGACAGAATGGGCGAAGCCGTATTGTCGACGATGAGCGGAATGCCAAGCGGGCGCCCGATGGCGGCGACCTCGGCGATCGGCAGGACGGTGAGTTTCGGGTTGGGCAGCGTTTCGGCGTAATAGGCTCTGGTGCGCGCATCGCTCGCGCGCCGGAACGCCTCCGGATCGTTGGGGTCGACGAACCTCACCTCGACGCCCTGGTCCTTCAGCGTATTGGCGAAAAGGTTCCAGGTGCCGCCGTAAAGATCGGTGCCGCTGACGATATTGTCGCCGGCGCGGGCGAGGTTTTGCACGGCGAATGCCGAGGCCGCCTGGCCGGAGGCCAGCGCCAGAGCCGCGACCCCGCCCTCCAGCGCCGCGACGCGCTTTTCCAGCACATCCGTCGTCGGATTGCCGATCCGCGTATAGATGTTGCCGAGCTCCTTCAGGGCGAAGAGGTCGGCGGCGTGCTGCGTGTCGGCGAATTGGTATGAGGTGGTCTGATAGATCGGCACGGCGACGGCGCCGGTCGCCGGATCCGCGCGCCAGCCTGCGTGCAAGCCGATGGTTTCTGGATGTCTCGTCTCTCTCGTCATCAAAATCTCCCGGTCGCGTGGATTTGGGCGGCGGACGCCGTTTGTCTAAATAGGGTAGGAAAAGGAGTCATAGGAGAGCTGGCTCAGCACCTGGTTCGTGTTGCGGGCGGGCTCCGCGCAGCCCGCGGCTCCGACCGGGCGCGCCGGAACGCCCGCCATAGCGGTATTGGGCGGCACCGGATGCAGAACCACGGAACCCGCGGCGATGCGCGAATAGGAGCCGATTTCGATATTGCCGAGAATTTTCGCGCCGGCGCCTATCATCACCCCGCGCCGCACCTTGGGGCAGCGGTCTCCGGTCTCCTTGCCGGCGCCCCCCAATGTGACGTTTTGCAGGATCGAGACGTCATCATCGATGACGGCCGTCGAGCCGACGACGAACCCGGTCGCGTGATCAAGGAAAATTCCCTTGCCGATTCGTGCCGCCGGGTTGATGTCCGTCTGAAACACGTCGGAGGAGCGGCTTTGCAGATAAAACGCGAAATCCCGCCGCCCGCTCCGCCATAGCCAATGCGCCAGCCGATGCGTCTGAATGGCGCGGAAGCCTTTGAAATAAAGGAAGGGTTCGATCAGCCGCTCGCAGGCCGGGTCGCGCTCGAGCACAGCGAGTATGTCGTCCCGGAAGGCGGCGCCGATGGCCGGATCGCCGGCGAGCGCCTGCGCGAAGGCGTCGCCGATCAGAAAGGCCGGAACCGTCTCATTGCCGAGCCGCGCGGCGACGCGATGAATGACGGCGTCCTCGAAGGTCGAGCGGTTGAGGATCGAATTGACGAACAGCGGGGCGAGGGCGCGTTCCTTGGCGAAGGCGTCCTCCGCCTCCTGGCGCAGCCTGCTCCAGAGGGCGATCGAGGAAGCGGGCTGCTTCGCGACCTTGTGCAAGGGCTCCGGAGTGGTCACCAGCGTCATCGGTCCGATCGTCCGTCGGTTCATCTGCCTCTTGTCCGAAACATTTGGCGCCGCCAGGCGCTTTATTCGAAGGTCTCCGGCGCCGCCGCGGATGTCGCCGAATGGCGACGACCGCTCGACGCCGGACCCATAGTAATCTTAGTCGATAAAATTAGTGAAGAAAAAATTTTCGCGCAGATTCAGGCTGATTTGCCGAAATCAAGCGGACCCGGGCAAAATCAGCGCACGCCGCTTCGGCCGCGGGGAACGCCGGCGGCAAGCGTGCGATGCGACAAAGATCTCGCCAAAAATAGCCGCGGCTATTTCTTTTTTCCGGGCGTGCCCGCCTTCAAGAGGCTAGGGGCCCCCGCAACCTCTTTCGGCTTTTCCTTCTTGGGCTTCTTGGCTTCGCGGTTGCTGCGAACCTGACCTTTCGCCATCGTAATTTCTCCTTTTGGCTAGATCATCGCCACGGGCAAAACACGCGGCGCCCAGCGTCAATTTCATGCGCCCGCCGTCAACGCTTGTCCAGAGCCGCGCGGCTGCAACGCGGATGTATCGCAAGAGCCCGGCGCGAGCCGGTCGTCTCAAATCTGACCTCATCGAGACACTTGATCGTTGGGTCGGCTTGCTCCAGTCCCGATGCCGCAGTCCGCCAACGGAACGAATCGGCGCCGGTTGCGCTTGTCGAGTTTGCGATTGGCTGCGGCGTCTGTGGATTTCTGCAGGGTGCGATCATTTCGCACTTGCGAGATGGCAAAAAACCAGCCATATACCATCTACACAGATGGAGAATGTGGATGAGCGCCGAGATTCACCGCTTGCGCGACAGAGCATGCGACAGCGAGAAAATCACCATCAATCTCGGTTACGTCGACCTCGGCCACATCGATCTTCTGGTGCGTGAAGGCTTCTACTCCAATCGCACCGACATGATAAGGACGGCGATCCGTAATCAGCTTGGGCGCCATGCGGAGGCGGTCCAGCAAACCATCGTGCGGCAGACCCTCGAAATCGGGCTACGGCACTTCAGCCTGGCGGATCTCGAGAAAGTCAGGGATGCCGGCGAAAAGCTCAGCATCAAGGTCATCGGCCTCGCCATAATCGCCGACGACGTGCCTTGCGAACTTGCCTGCGCGACAATCGAGACGATTACCGTTCTCGGGACTCTCCAGGCCAGCAAATCGGTCAAGACAGCGCTTGCGGATCGCATTCGCTGACGACTTTTTCGTCTTCATTTTTTGGGCGAAGCAGTTTGGAAATGGTCTTGGCCGTTCAAAAAAGGATCAGACAAATGAAATCCATCCTCGGCGGCGCCGTGCGCCGCGCCGCGGCCTTGACATCGCGCCAGAACCTCACGGAGGCGACGAAAGTCATCCAGCACGCCCTCTCCGGCAGAGCCCGGGGCGATCGCGCGGAATCCGCACGCGCGGACGCGCCGCGCGACCGGGCGCCTGAAGAGCCGAAATCAGCCGCCCTGTGGAGCGCCTTCGCGCCGCCGCCAGCTTTCACGCCGCCGCCAAAAGGGACGGCGGCTTCCGACGCCGCAATACAAGACCCGCGGCAAGACGCGCGCAAGGCCCCGCCCATGGGCGAGGTCCTGCATCTCCTGCAGAAAGGCTTCGTCCCGGTCCGCGCGCCCGGGTTCGCGCCGCATGTTCGCCCCGCGCCGGAGGTCCCGACGCCCCGTGGCGCGCAGTTTGTGTCGAAGACGCACGCCGGCGCCGCCGGTTCGCGCGATTACAAGCTGTTTGTGCCCAGCAACGCAAAGAGTCGGGCGGACGCGCGCGGCTTGCCGCTGATCGTGATGCTGCATGGCTGCACGCAAAATCCAGACGATTTCGCGTTGGGAACGGGCATGAACGCGCTGGCCGAAAAGCACGGCTGCCTCGTCGCCTATCCGAAACAGCCGACGAGCTCCAACAATATGGCCTGCTGGAACTGGTTCAGCCTGAAGGATCAGGCGCGCGATTCGGGAGAGCCCGCCATTCTCGCGGGTATGGTCCGCGAGATCATGGCGGAGTTCAGCGTCGATCCGGATCGGGTCTTCGTCGCTGGTCTATCGGCCGGCGGCGCGATGGCGGCGATTCTGGCGGCGACCTACCCGGACCTTTTCGCCGCGGCCGGAATTCACTCCGGGCTGCCTTACGGGGCGGCGAGCGATGTCGGATCGGCCTTCAACTCCATGCGCAAGGGCGCCAGCGGCGAAGCGGCGCTCGCCCTCGAGACGCGCGTGCGAACGATCGTCTTTCATGGCGACGCCGACCGGACGGTGCATCCCGCCAATGGCGAGCTGATCGTCGCCGCCGCACGCGCGGCGCTTGGCGCCGCTACCGAAAAAACGCTTCAGGGCCGGTCCGCCGGTGGGGTTCCCTACAAGCGCACCGTCATCGCCGACAAGCGCGGCGCGGCGCACGTCGAATATTGGCGACTCGAGGGAATGGGCCACGCCTGGTCCGGCGGACATCCCGACGGATCCTATACGAATCCGCACGGTCCCGACGCATCGCGCGAGATGATGCGTTTCTTTCTCGGCTGAACCCGCTCGGTAGGGCCGAAGCCCGGCGCAGCCTCAAAAACGCTGCGCTGGGCGGCTCGCTCTACTGGCCCTGCGCCGTCAGCAGCGCCTCAAGCGCTTTGTCGAGGCCAAGGGCCGGAACCGTGAGCGCCAGCGTTTCTCCGGCGGCGTTTTTGATCGTCAGCCGGCCTTCGTGAGCGAGGCCGCGAAAATTCTGCAGTTCCTCCGCCGACAGGACGGCGTCGGCGAGGCAGGCGCTGTTGAGACAGGATCTGAAGCCGAGAATGACGCCGTTTTTGTCGGGGTTGTAGGCGACCTCGACTCCCGGCTGGACCGTAATATTGCCCTGCACGATGGCGACGAGGCGGACCGACTGATCCTTCGGGTTGCGCACGAAGGCGACCTTCGCCACGGGCGGCAAGCCGCCATCAGGCTGCAGCGTTGCGTCGACTTCGCAGGTTTCTTCGGTCGCGCCCGGCGCCGTCGCGCAAATCAGCAACCAGCTGTGGAAGACCTGCCTTTTGGTGGTCTTCGGCGCGTTCGGGTCCGTTTGCGTCGCCGGCGCATTTGGAGCGGCCTGCGGGGCCGGCGTCTGGGCATGTCCGGCGACGGACCAGGCGAAGGAAAGAAGAAGGGAGGCGATCAGGCTGCGGCGCATTGGTTTTTGATCCGGAAAGAATTTGCGGGATTGCTTGAGCTGGACAGGAGCGTCCGGGCCGGATTGATGGCCGGGCGCGAAAGAGACCGCCTTAAAGCACGATCCGCGCGCGAAAGTCTGCAATTTTTTGAGATCCCCCATAGCCGCGACGTTAGTCGTCCTTCACGCGGCGGCCGAAGTCGGGCGCGGCGGTTTCCTGCCCCTGATCGATGATGCTGCGCCTGATGGCGCGGGTCCGGGTAAACAGACCTTCCAGGCCTTCGCCGTCCTCCCGCCGGATCATGCGCTGCAGGGCGGTGAGATCCTCGCTGAACCGTCCCAGCATTTCGAGGACGGCGTCCTTGTTGTTGAGGAAAATATCGCGCCACATGATCGGATCGGACGCCGCGATGCGGGTGAAGTCGCGAAAGCCGCCGGCTGAGTATTTGATGACTTCCGATTGCGTCACTTCCTCAAGATCGGCTGCGGTGCCGACGATATTATAGGCGATGAGATGCGGCACATGGCTCGTGATGGCCAGCACGAGATCGTGATGGGCGGGGGCCATCGCCTCGACATTGGCGCCCGTATTTTTCCAGAACGCCGTTAGCAGCGCCACGGCCTTGGGATCGGTGCCCTCCGGCGGCGTCAGGATCGTCCAGCGGTCGAGGAAGAGCGAAGCAAAGCCCGCGTCCGGCCCGGATTGCTCCGTGCCCGCGACCGGATGCGCCGGGATGAAATGAACGGAAGCCGGCAGATGCGGCGCGACGGCCGCAATGATCGAGCTTTTGACCGATCCGACGTCGGAGACGATCGCCCCGGCTTTGAGATGCGGCGCGATCTGGCGCGCGATCTCGCCCATCGCGCCGACCGGCGCGCAGAGGATGACGAGATCGGCCCCGGCGACGGCGGCCGCGGGGGAATCTGCGACCTCGTCGGCGATGGCGAGTTCGCGCAGGCGCTCGCGCACATCGGCGGATGCGTCGTAAACGGCGATCTCGTGGGCGAGGCCTTTGCGGCGGACGACCCGCGCGAGCGACGAGCCGATGAGGCCGACGCCGATGATCGCCGCGCGTTCGAACAGAGGCGCGCCGAGCGGGGGGCCGAGACGATCAGGCAAGATCGTCAGCCATTCGCTTTGCCCGGGCCGATGAAGTCGCGCAGCGCGGCGACGACAAGCCGGTTCGCGTCTTCCGAGCCGAGGGGGAGCCGCAGACAGCTCGGCAGGCCATAGGCGCCGACCGCGCGCAGAATGAGGCCGCGTCCGGTCAGGAAGGCGTCCGCCGCCGCCGCTTCGGTCGGGTCGGCGAAATGCAGCAGCAGGAAGTTGCCGGCGCTCGGCGTCGTCTTGATCCCGAGCGCGCCGATCTCGCGGGCGAGCCAGTCGCGCCATTCATCGTTATGCGTGATCGCCAGTTCGACATGCGCGGCGTCCTCAAGCGCTGCGATCCCCGCCGCGATGGCCGGCCCATTGGTGTTGAACGGCGGCCGGATGCGATTGAGCGCATCGCACACCTCGGCCGGCGCATAGCACCAGCCGAGCCTCAGTGCGGCGAGGCCGTGGATCTTCGAGAAGGTGCGGGTCATCACGACATTTTCGCGCGTCGAGACCAGCGCCTCGCCGGCCGCGTAATCTCCTTTAGTCGCATATTCGGCATAGGCGGCGTCGATGACGAGGAGCACGTCGCGCGGCAGGCTGTCGGCGAGCCGCTCGACCTCGGCGGCCGGCAGATAGGTGCCGGTCGGATTGTTCGGATTGGCGAAGAACACCACCTTCGTGCGCGGGCCGACCTTGGCGAGAATGGCGTCGACGTCGGCGGTGATGTTGGTCTCGGGCGCGACGACGGGCGTTCCGCCCGCGGCGAGAATGGCGATCTTGTAGACGAGAAATCCGTGCTCCGTGAAAACGCCCTCGTCGCCCGCGCCGATATAGGCCGAGGCGAGAAGATGAATCACTTCATCCGAGCCCGAACCGCAGACGATGCGGGCCGGATCAAGGCCGAATTTCCGGCCGATCGCCGCGCGCAAGGCGCCCGCCGTGCCGTCGGGATAGGCGGAGAGATGATCGGCGGCGGCCGCGAACGCCTCTATCGCGCGCGGCGATGGACCGAGCGGCGTCTCGTTCGAGGACAGCTTGTAGATTTTGCCGACGCCCGGCACCGAGCTTTTGCCCGGGACATAAGGGTCGATGCTGAAAACGCCGGCGAGCGCGCGGGGCCGCGCGGCGCCGTCAATCTTGGTCATGAAAGCAAACTCCAAACATCATTGCGCCGCCTCGAAGGGCGCGGGCGGTCGCTGCGCTTCCGAGGCGTCGAAACGCGCCGCATGGCCGCCGATTTCGGCGATCTGAGGCGCAATCGCGCCGGCTTGCGTTAGCGCTTCGCGCAACTGCTGTGGGGTGACCTTGCCGTCGACGGCGACGAGGAGCGATGGCTTGGCGCCCTCCGGGGCGGTGCCGACGATATCGGCGTCGATGGCGGGCAGACGGGAAGGCGCGCTCCCCTTCCAGCCGTCGGCCAAAACGGCGTAAAGGCAGACGTCGCGCACGGCGGCCTCGGCGAGCGGCTGCGCGACGACGAACAGCGGCATGCCGGCCGGATGATCCGGCCGTTCGACGAAAGGCAGCCGCGCGATGATTTTCGGCGCCTGCGGTTCTTCGAGCCGCCGCCACCACGGATCCGCCGCCGCCTCTGCCTCGACGCGGATGAGGCCGAGGTCGCCCGTCGAACTCGCCACCGCCTCGATCACGCTGGCGGCGCCCTTGTGGGGGACGTAGGGTACCGTAAAACCGAAATGGAAGCGGCAGCAGTCGCGCATGGCGCCGTCGCCGCCTGAAATGTCGGCGTGGACGCTATAGGGCGACTGCACATAGGTGAAGGTCGAGATGATGATGCGCCAGATGCTCTCCACCGTGTCGAGCGGCAGGAGGCCCTCGTGGCGCGCGACGAGGCCGCGCATCATGTCCGCCTCGCGCCCGGGGCGGAAGGCCGAGCCGCCGCCCTGCCGCGCCTTGGCTTCGATCAGGCGATGGATGATCTCGCCGCGCTTGATCAGGAGCTGGTGCAGCTCGGAATCGATGCAATCGATCTCGACTCGGAGGTCGGCCAGGGTCTCCAGACGGGCGGGGTGGGTCATGGTCCAGCTCAATGGGCGAAGCGGCTTGTCTTAGCGCATTTTTCGCCCGAAGTTCAAACGGCGGCGAATAGCGCCCCCCGAGCCGCTATGGCGCTCCAATGTCCAGCGGCGCCCTGAACCCAAGCTCCAGCACGGTCCAGACGAGCGCCGCGACGAGCAGCGCGTCGATCCCGGCGACGTACCAATAAGACAGAAATTCGCCGACGCGCGGCTGCAGCCAATGCGCGGCGCCGGAAAAAAGCGCCGCCAGCGGCACGAGGCCGGCGAGCCCCGTCGGGAGTTTGCGGGCGCGCAGGCGTTTGGCGGAGAGATTATAGAAGCTGATGCCGATGAACAGCACCGCGAAGGCGTAAAGCAGCAGATAGACGAAAGTCAGAAACGTCGCCCAATCGAACAGGGGCGAATCGGGGGCCAACTGGCGATGGGCGTTCGGCTCCAGAAGCAGCCAAATCGCAGTCAGGACCGCGAAGATGACGGCGAGCAACCCTGCGCCTTCGCGCCAGGTTCGCGCGTCGGCGAGCCCTTGATCGGTGCGGAAGCCGAAGCGCGCCAGCCGCGCGAGGTAAGCCGACGCCGCGCCGGGCATCAGTCTCTCAAAAGATCGTTGATGGCGGTCTTCGCCCGCGTCTGCGCGTCGACGGTCTTGACGATGACGGCGCAATAGAGGGAGGGGCCGGGCGATCCGTCGGGCAGGGGCTTGCCTGGCAGATTGCCGGAGACGACGACCGAATAAGGCGGCACATAGCCGACATGGATCTTGCCATTCGCGCGGTCGATGATCTTGGTCGAGGCGGAGATGAATGTGCCCATCGAGACGACGGCGCCTTCGCCGACGATGACCCCCTCGACGATCTCGGAGCGCGCGCCGATGAAGCAATCATCCTCGATGATCGTCGGATTGGCCTGCAGCGGCTCCAGAACGCCGCCGACGCCCACCCCGCCAGACAAATGAACATTCTTGCCAATCTGCGCGCAGGAGCCGACCGTGACCCAGGTATCGACCATGGAGTTCGCGCCGACATAGGCGCCGAGATTGACGAAGGAGGGCATCAGCACGACGCCCGGCGCGATATAGGCCGAGCGGCGCACGATGCAGTTCGGAACGGAGCGAAAACCCGCCGCGGCGTGCTCCTTTGGCCCCCAGCCGGCGAATTTGGAGGGAACCTTGTCCCACCATGTCGCGCCGCCCGGGCCGCCCGAAATCTCGCCCATGTCGTTGAGGCGGAAGGACAAAAGCACCGCCTTCTTCAGCCATTGATGCACGCGCCAGGACGCCGGGCCGGCGGCGCCGGGGATTTTCTCGGCGACGCGCAGCTTGCCGGCGTCGAGCAGATGCAGGGCCGCGTCGACCGCCTTGCGGATGTCGCCTTGCGTTCCGGCGTTGATATTGGCGCGGTCCTCGAAGGCGGCTTCGATGATCGTTTCGAGGGCGGTATGCGTCATCGTTTCAGTCTTTCGGTTCAGGACAGGCTGTTCGAAAAGGGGCTTGAGAGCCGTTACAGGGTTCCCGCGCGGCAATCAACGCCGGCGCGCGCCCTCAACTGGCGTGGCCGGCGCGCCGCCGTTCAGTCCGGCGACGATCTCGACCAGAAATCCTTCAAGGTCGCTGGTCACGAAATCGATATGCGAAGGCACGACTTCGCTCGCGATCTCAAACGCCTCGCGGTGATCCATCTCGCCGGGCGCCGGAACGACGAGGGCCGTCGTCATTCCCCTCGAATGGGGCACAATCAGATTGCGCGCGAGATCCTCGAACATCACGGATCGCTTCGGATCGACGTCGTGCTTGTCGAAGAAGCGCTCATAGGTCGCGGCCTCCGGCTTCGGGATGAAATCGGCGGCGACGATGTCGAAAATATCCTCGAACATTTCATCAAGGCCGAGCGCCTTGGCGGTGCGCAGGGCGTGGTCGCGCGAGCCATTGGTGAGGATCAGCTTGCGGCCGGGCAGGGCGGTGATGGCGCCGGCAAGCGAATGGTTCGGGATCAGGCCCGACCGGTCGATGTCATGGGTGAAGGCGAGATAATCGTCGGCGCTGATCCTGTGCTCCTCCATCAGGCCGCGCAGGGTCGTGCCGTAGCGCTGGTAATAATATTTCTGCAGCGCGCGGGAGGACATGCCGTCGAGGCCGAATAGATGCGCCAGAAACAGCGTGATGCGGGCGTCGATCTTGGGCCAGAGGTCGCTGCCGGCTGGATAGAGGGTGTTGTCGAGATCGAACACCCAGATGTCTTTTTGCGCGAACGCCTC
>DAITNE010000019.1:0-220 GCA_036834765.1 Methylocella sp. | reverse complement strand
GACCCCGCCTCCGAGGTCGGCGCGGGCGATGCGAGCGGCGTCGGCCGGATCGGAGGCGCCTGCGGCGCAAAATTCAGCGGATGGCGTGGTTTCGTCGTTCACCGTGTAATAAGCGTTCCCGCGCCGTGATCGGTCAAGAGTTCGACGAGCACGGCGTGCGGGGTCTTGCCGTCGAGGATGACGACGCCTTCGACGCCTTGCTCTAGCGCATAGATGCAGG
>DAITNE010000018.1:0-12988 GCA_036834765.1 Methylocella sp. | reverse complement strand
CGGCAGCAGGACATCATCGGCCAATGGATTCCGTTGTCCGATCAGCGTCCGTCTTCCATCATCGCGGGCGGTCAAAAATGGATCGGGCCAACGTGGTCGGTTATTGGCGATGACGGCGTCCTGGCCATCACGCCCTCGAAGACTGAGCGCACGACTGGCAAGCGCGTGCACGTCGATCTCGCGCTTTGCCCCATGGTCGTAGAAGAGCTGTCGCGAGTCTCCCCGGAGGCTCGCAAAGGGCCGCTGATCGTCAATGAGCGCACCGGCCTGCCTTACGGCGAGCAGGCTTTTCAAAACGTCTGGAAGGCCGTCCGCAACGCAGCGGGATTATCGCCGAAGCTCTGGAACCGGGACATCCGTGCGGGCGGAATTACGGAAGGCGGCGAGGCCGGCGCCAGCGCGGATGACCGGGCGAAGGTCGCGGGCCATTCGACGCCCAGGATGGTGCGGTCCGTCTATGACAGGCAGGACGGGTTGATCGCGGCAAGTCGCGTCGCCGAGGCGCGGGTAAAGTTCCGTCGCGGGAACAAGGACTGAACCGCGTGCTAACGTGTGCTAAATGGCTCAAAAAACGGAGGTACACACAACCGCAAAAACAATGGCTTGCAGGCAGGAAAGTTTAACGGCTCGTTAACCATACGTTGCGTAAATCATAAAAGCAAAATTTCGAGGGGAATTCGTGACCGCCGCAGCCCGCCCACGTCACTCGATCCGCTTCCACAGCCGCTCGTTCCACGCCATGGCGCTCGCGCCGCAGGCCCCTCTCCCGGAATGGCTCGCCGATCTCGACTCCTGGCTCGAACGCTCGCCGGGCTTTTTCGTCGGCCGCCCGATCGTGCTCGATCTGTCGGTTTTGAAGCTCGAGAAATCCGAGGTCGTCGAACTCACCAAGAGCCTGTTCGACCGCAATATCCAGATCATGGGGATCGAAGGCGGGGATCCCGGCTGGCGCGAGTTCGGCATGCCGCCGCCCTTCGTCGGCGGCGGGCGCTACGTCAACGAAACCGCCAAGGCGAGCGTCGACAGCCTCGCAAGGGCGATTGAAGAACGTCCAACGCAGGAGGAGGCCAAAACCGCCCCTGCGCCCGCGCCGGCCCGCGCGCTGCTCCTCGAGACTCCCTTGCGCTCCGGCCAATATATCGAGCACCTCGATGGCGACGTCATCGTCGTCGGCTCCGTCGCATCGGGCGCCGAGATCGTCGCGGGCGGCTCCATTCATGTTTATGGCGCGCTGCGCGGCCGGGCGATCGCCGGCGCGAGCGAAGCGCGCGCGCGCATTTTCTGCCGCAAGCTCGAAGCCGAACTGCTTGCAATCGACGGGCTTTACATGACGGCCGACGACATGGACGCGCAGTTGCGCGGCCGCGCCGTCCAGGTCCGGCTCGACGGCGATTCATTGATGATCAGCGCTCAGGATTGAACAGGAGATCGCGCACATGGCCAAGGTATTGGTCGTCACGTCGGGCAAAGGCGGAGTCGGCAAGACGACGTCGACAGCATCATTAGGCGTCGCTCTCGCCAAGGGCGGAAAGAATGTCGTGCTCGTCGATTTCGATGTCGGCTTGCGCAACCTCGATCTGGTGATGGGCGCCGAGCGCCGCGTCGTCTACGATCTCATCAATGTCGTACAGGGCGACGCCAAGCTGGCGCAGGCCCTGATCCGCGACAAGCGCATCCCGAATCTATCCATGCTGCCGGCCTCGCAGACGCGGGACAAGGATGCGCTGACCGACGAAGGGGTCGCGCGCGTCATCGCCGAACTCAAGGAACGATTTGACTGGATCATCTGCGACAGCCCCGCCGGCATCGAACGCGGCGCGACTCTCGCGATGCGCCACGCCGACGTCGCCATCGTCGTCACCAACCCGGAAGTCTCCTCGGTGCGCGATTCGGACCGCATCATCGGCCTCCTCGACGCGAAGACCGAGCGGGCGGAGCGCGGCGAACAAATCCAGAAGCATCTTCTGCTCACCCGCTACGACGCCGCGCGCGCCGAACGCGGCGAAATGCTGAAGGTCGAGGACGTACTGGAGATTCTATCGATTCCGCTGATCGGCATCGTCCCGGAAAGCGAGGAGATTCTGAGGGCCTCCAATCTTGGCGCGCCGGTGACCCTTGCGGCGAACCCAAGCGCTCCGGCGCGGGCCTATTTCGACGCGGCGCGGCGGCTCAATGGCGAGAACGTGGAAATGATCATGCCGAACGAACGCAGAGGTTTCTTCGGCAAGATTTTCGGACGGAGAGCGGCATGAATCTGATTAGTTTCTTCAGGCGGCCGGTGACGGCGCCCATCGCCAAGGATCGCCTAAAGCTCCTGCTGGCGCATGAACGCGGCGCGGTCGGCAATTCGAACGTCATCGCGCTTTTGCGCGAAGAAATCGTCGCCGTCATCGCCAAGCATTTCCCGGTCGAAGGCGACGCCATCAAGGTGCGGATGGAGACCGGCGACGTGATCTCGACGCTCGAAGTCGAAGTCGAGATCCCGACGCAGCTCTGCGCGGAGATCAAGGGCGCGGCGAAGGACGGCGCGGCGCAAACGCTGAAGGTCACCGCCAGCGCCTGACGCCGTGGCGGCGCGGGGACCCCCGCGCTATTGCCATTCGAGCTCCTTGTAAGCGGCGATGGCGTTGCGGCCGTTGTAATCGTCGAACAGCGTCCACTTGCCGCTCTCGGATTGCGCAGCCGTTTTTTCGGCCTTCTCGATATCGACATTCCGGGCGATCGCCTGGCTCACGTCGCTCTGCAGCGTCGTGAGGTAGCGTTCGATATCCGCCGCGCCCGCGGGCCAGTCGATTGCAACCGGACCATGGCCGGGAACCGCCCGCGAGGCGGGGATTTGCTTCAAGCCCGCCAGCTCCTTGAGCCAACCCGGCAATGAGCCGTCGAGTGAGGGCATGCGCTTGACGAATACGAGATCAGCGGTCAGCAGGAGTCCGGTCTTCCGGTCGATCAGGGTGAGGTCTGACGTCGTATGCGCCGGCCCATGCGCCGCGGCGCTGACGATGCGGTCGCCAAGATCGAGATCTGTTGGATCCTTCACCTCAAGCGTCGGCTGCACGATCGGCCCGGCCCGGTCGGCGCCAATGATGTCGGAGAGGACCTTCTGGTAATATTCGCCGCGCGCACGCATCGCCTCGGCGAGGCGGTAATGGCCGACGAAGACCGGGCTATCCTTGAGAAAAGCCCCCGCTCCGAAAATGTGATCGGGATGGATATGGCTCATCACCACATATTTTATCGGCGCCTGCGTCTTCTGCCGAATCGTCGCGCGCAGGTTTTCGCCATCCGCTAGACTGCCGCCAGAGTCGGTGACGAGGACGCCTTTGCTGCCGATGATGAAGCCGATGTTGGCGATCGCGTCGTCATTGGCCGCGCTCGCATCTTGATCGACGCCACGTCGGATATACACACCCTCGGCGACCTCGTCGGTGGCGAAGGGACCCGGCGCTGCGAGCGCCCGCCGCAGCGTTCCCGGCAAGCAGCAGAGGCAGAACCCGCCGAGCGCAAGGCGGCGGCGCGTAATGGCTCCAGAACTCAAGCACAATCTCCCAAAGCTTCGCCGCGCGGCGCACGTTCTTCTTCGCCCAACTAACGCAGGATGCGGGCGAAGGTCAAAGGAAACGCTCAGGGAATGACGGGCGGCGCATAGGTCAGCGTGCCGCCGAGCGCCCAAAGCAGGAAAAGCACGATCGGCAGGTGAAAAACGAGCTGCAGGGCCGTGAAGCCGACCACGTCCCGCGCCTTGATCCCCAGCACGCCGAGCAGCGGCAGCATGAAGAAGGGGTTGATGAGATTAGGCAGCGCCTCCGCGGAGTTGTAGATCTGCACGGCCCAGCCGAGATGAACTTTAAGCTCATTGGCCGCCTGCATCACATAAGGCGCCTCAAGCACCCATTTGCCGCCGCCCGACGGGATGAAGAACCCGAGCGCGGCCGAATAAACGCCCATCACGACGGGGAATGATTCCCTCGTGTTGATGCTGGCGAAAAACTGCGCGAGGCGAAGGGCGAGCGTATGCCCGCCCGCGCCGGCAGCGGCCGTCAGGATCATGGTGACGCCGCCATAAAGCGGAAACTGCATCAATATGCCGGCGGTCGCGGGGACCGCCTTCGTCGCGGCGTTGAGGAAGCTTTTCGGGCGCCAATGCAACAGCAGGCCCAGCATAAGCAGCAGGAAATTGTAGGTGTTGAGGTTGGAGATCGCGAGGATCGGATCCTTGCTCGCAAATTCCTGCGCGAGCCATCCGCCGCCGAGCGCGACCAGGAGGAGCGTCACGAGCGGACTATATTCCAGCCACTCGCCGGGCCGTTCGCGCGGGGGCAGCGGCGCGAGCCTCGTTTCGACGTCGACGCCCATCATCGCCGCCGTCACCGCCCGCGCTCCCGACGGCGCGGAGAGATAAGCGATCAGCGTCGAGACGGTCATCAGGACGGCGAGCATCACGCCCGATTGCCAGAGGAAAATCGTCTGCGCGAATGGAATGACGCCCGTAATCTGGAGAAGGGGCTTCGGGATCGCGGCGAGGTTGGCCTGCAATTGCGCGGCGGACGAGCTAAGCCCCAAAGCCCAGGTGGCGCCAAGGCCGAGATAGGCCGCGGCGCCGGCCGCGCGATAATCCACCGAAAGGTCCGTTCGCCGCGCGACGGCGCGCGCGAGGAGGCCGCCGAAGACGAGGCTCAGCGCCCAATTGATGAGGGAGAGCGACATGGTGACGACGGCGATGAAGGCGATCGCGCCGCGTCCGTTTCGCGGCTGGCCGGCGATCCAGTCGATCAATCGCGCGGCCGGCGGCGAACTGGCGATGATGTAGCCGCTGACCACCACCATGACCTGTTGCAAGGTGAAGGGAATGAGGCTCCAGAACCCGTCGCCGAATGCGCGCGCGACTTGCGGAAAGGGCGCCCCGTTCAGCATCGCCGCGATAGCGACGACGACGACGGCGATCGCCGCGAACACGAAGGCGTCGGGAAACCAGCGCTCCGACCAGGCGGCGAATCGAAGCGCGATCGCGGCGAGAAAGTTCTCGCCGCCCTTGCCCGGAGTTCGAGAGGCTTGGTCTGTTTTCATCGGCCGCTTTCCTCAAAGAGCCGTCTCGCGCTTGAAGCAAATGAAATGAATTGGCGCTCGGACTTGATCCTAACTGGCGGAATGTCGATTCGCAGCCTCAAACTATCCGGTCCGAGGCGAAAACCGGTCAAAAACTGATTCTCGCGAAGCACCCCGAGCTCTTTTTATTCCACCACGATGCGCACGATCTTCGATGCGCCGGGCCGCAGCGGCAAACGCAGCTGGAACTCATGGGCGCCCTTCTGCAACGGCCAGAAGAGGGGCTTGTCGGGATCGCTGACGGCGAACGGCGCGCCGTCGACATACCAGACGACCTGCGCCGCGCGCGGCTCGACGAGCGCCTTCAGCGCGATGCGCCCGAGGCCCAGCGGCGCATCGGGATTGCGCCAGATCCGGCTATCGTTCTCAGGCGAGGCGATGGCGAGCCGCACGGGAGCGTCCGCCGGGCTCTGGTCCGCGGGACTCTCGTCGGCGATTCGAAATCCGGCCTCGATCGCCCAAGCGCGGGACGCCGCCGGAATTTTTAGCGCGGGTGCCCCGTCCACTGAGGCGACGGTCTGTTCTTCGGGCGGAATCTCGTCGGGCCGCAGCCACTCGGTGAGGGTCTGTCCGCATCCTCCTCCACCGATGCTGCGCCTGCCGCCAAAGCGGCAGAGTTCGACCGCAACGCGCCCCTCCGGCGGCGGAAAGCTCGCATCTTCGAGATCGCCCGGCAGCGCCTTATGCAGCTGCAACATTATGGCGTGGGCGAGCCGCGCGGCCGAACTCGCGCCGCTCAATCGCGTCATCGTGCCGGCGTCGCCCCGCCCGATCCACACGCCGACAAGAAACCGGCGCGACCAGGCGAGCGTAAAGGCGTCGCGATAGCCCTGCGATGTGCCTGTCTTGACGGCGACAGGAAATGGATATTCGAGCGGGCCATAGCGCGGAAAGCTCGGCAGCCGGGCGTTTGGGTCCGACAGAAAGGAGGTCATCAGCCGCGCCGCATCCGCCGACAACACGCGGCGCGGCGGCGCCCGGGCGGCGCCCTCGAACCAGGCGAGATCATTGAGCCAGCCATCGTCGGCGAGGGCGCCGTAGGCGCGCGCGAGCCGCTCAAGCGTCGTCGGCAGCGCGCCGATCGCCATCGCGGCGCCAAAACTATCGGCGGCCGCATCAAGATCATGAAGGCCAAGGCCGCGCAGAAAGCGGAAGCTCGTCTCCAGCCCGACACTGCGGATCAGATTGATCGCCGGAACGTTGCGCGAATTGGCGAGCGCCTGACGCGGCAGCATGGGGCCAAGAAAATGGCCGTCGGCGTTGCTGATTCCGGATGCGCCTTCGGGCAGATCGGGGAGAATGTCGCTCGGCTTGATGACGCCGCGATCGAGCGCCAGCGCATAGATGAAGGGCTTCAGCGTGCTGCCCGGCGAGCGCTGGACTTGCGTGAAGTCGAGCGCGCCGGCGTGCCTGTCGGCGTAATCGCTGGAGCCGAGATCGGCGAGGACGGCGCCTGTGCCGCGCTCGACCACCATCACGGCCGCCTGCTCGGCGCCCTGCCCGCGCCAGATCGCAAGATAACGCCGCGCAAGGGCCGTGACCTCGCGCTGAATATCGAGATCGATGGTCGCTTTGAGGCGCGGATCGGCGACGGCGGTCAGCGGCTGCGCCTTGAGGAGATCTTCATAGCGCAACACGACATGCAGCGCGTCAGGCCGCCGCGGCGCGGGCTGCGGGATGAGCGTGGCAAGCTGTCGTTGCGCGAGCGCCAGCTCGGCGCCGTCGATCACGCCCTGCCGCGCAAGTTCGTCAAGCGCGCGCGCGCCGCGCCGCGTTGCGCGCCAGAGCCCCTCCGGGCGCAGCGGATTGAGCCGCGTCGGCGATTGCGGCAGGCCGGAGAGAAGCGCGATCTCGGCCCAGCTCAAATCTTCCGCCGGCTTGTCGAAATAGAAGCGCGCCGCATGGGCGATGCCATGGCTGCCATTGCCATAGGGCGCAATGCGCAGGTAATGCGAAAGCAGCGCCGCGCGGCCGTAGCGCCAGGTCAACGCAAGGGCGGTCGCCGCCTCGCGCGCCTTGGCGAGAAGCGTACGCGGCGCCGGATCCTGCATGCGCGCAATCTGCATCGCGATGGTCGAGGCGCCGGAGCGTTCGCCCTTATCGACATGCCGCCAGGCCGCGCGAAGAAGCGCGACCGGATCGACGCCAGGATGCGACCAGAAACGCCGGTCTTCGAGAGCGAGCGTCGCGCGCGCGATGCGCTCCGGCGGATGCTCGATCGGCCAGTAGCCATAGTCGAGGCGGCGTTCAGCGCCGTCGTCCCCTGACCGCACATTGCCGATCTGCGCGATGAAGGCGCCATGGCGGTCGTAAAGGATCGGCGTCGGCGGCGGCGAGACGAGATGCGCGCGCGCGTCGACGTCATGCGCGAACGCCGCAAGGGCGATGAACGCAACTGCGGCGAGCGCGGCGGCGAAGCGGCCCGCGCTACTTCGCAATGATGATGCGTCGCCCGGCGCTGGCGCCATAAATTCCTGCCTGATACATGGTTTCAGCCTCGCCCGGCGGCTGCGTGAAGGCGCCCGCGACCAGCGCCTTGGCGCGGAACGCAAAGCGATAATTGCCCTTCGGCAGCGTGTCATAGGCATAGAACACGCGGTCGTCGTTGAAGGCGGTCCAGGTCGGCTCAAGCGTCGGCGCGAAGGAGGGCCAGGCCGCGCGGGGTGCGTTCGCAAGATTGGGATTGAGCGGATCGAACCCCGCCGCCAATGGGAGCGAAATCGCCACATGCACGCGATCCTGCGGATTGACGAGTTCGACGACCTCCTCGACGACGTCGCCATTTTTGAGATGGATCGCGCCGTCGTTCGCGACTTCGATGCGTTCGAGCGGCGCACCGCCTTCCGGCACGCGATAGGTTGCGCGGGTGACGACAAACCCATCGGAGGCCGCCTCGGCGAGATAGCCCGGATCTTCGGGCAGATAGGACGCATCCGTGAGCGCGACGATCGGCGCCGCGCCGCCGTTTTCGATGCGCACGGCGCCGGGGCCGCTCACCGCCGCGCGGGCGACTGGCTGATCGCCGCTCAGCACCAGCCGATCCGTCGCCGCGCCTTGCGTCACCGTGACGGGCGTTTGCGCCGCGGGGCGCTTCCAGACGGCAGCGAGTGCGCGCACGGCGGCCGAATTGGCGTTGGTGCTGCCCCAACCGTCGCCCGCGCCGAGGCGGATCAAGCCATCGCGCAGGACGCTCCCACGGGGGTCGGAAGGCGCGGCGAGCGCGGCGGCCTCAGTCATGTCGGCAAGGCTTTTGGCCTCGGACGGCAGGATCTCGGCATCGCCATCGTCCGCCGCCTGCCCGGCATAGACCTGCTTGCCGTTGCGCGAGAGAAATTTGACGCGGCTCCACATATCCTGCAGCAGCGCGTCGACGATGCGCCTATCGTCGCCCGGCAGGCGTGCGGCGACCGACGTCATTTGCGCGACCGACGCATTCGGCATTTGATCCGCGCGGCGGGCGAGTTCGGCGGCGTAGCCTTCATCGAGCTGGCCGCCCGCCGCGAGCGCGGTGAGGGCCTCCACGCGTTCGCGCAGCTCTTCGCCGGCGATGAGCCGCGAATAATCGGAGCGCAGCGAGAGTTTCAGCACGGACGCAAGGCGCTCGCTCAGGGCTTTGTCTACAGGTTCGCCGGCTTTCTGCGCGGCGACGAGAAAGCCATAGGCCCAGGCGGTCAGCGAGACGTTTCCGCGCGCGCGTGGCCAGAAGGCGACGAGCCCGTCGGGATCGATGCTCTGCCCGATGGCGACGATCGTATTATGGACGTCATTTGATATCTTCGTGTCGAGATCGGAGGCCGCTAGCAACGGCTGAAACGGCTTCAGCGCAAGGGCCGCTGAGCTGAGCGAAATGCGTTGTTCGGTGCAGCCATACGGATATTCGACGAGATAGTTCAGCCCGGCGACGAGCCGTACCACGGCCGGATCCGCGGCGACCGTCACGGCGCGTCGCAGCGATCCGGCGCGAAGATTGGCGGCGATCGCCGGCAGGCTCGCGCTGGCGCCCGCCGCGATGTCGAGGATGTCGCGTTTATGCACGCGCGGGCGATCGGGCAGCACGGGGAGATCGATCTCGACCGCGTCGCGCGCGCTGTCCGCATCCCGCTGCAGCGTGAAGCGCAATTTGACGCTGGCGTCGGGGCTTATGGGGTTGGAGACGGAGACGGGAAAATCGATGCGCGCCGGGCGATTTTGCTCCCACGTAAAGCTTTGCTGCGCCGGTCCCGCGAGCGCCAGCCCTTCGACGGCAAGGCTCGCGCGGCCTGTTCCCGACGGTCCCTCGACGACGCGACCTAAAAATTCGGCGTCGAAGGAATCGCCGCTGCGCACGAAGCGCGGCAGCGCCGGTTGGGCGACGAGATCCTGGCGGATCAGCATTTCGCCGGTCGCAAAGCCAAAGCGCTCGGGCCCGCTGATCGCCTTCGCCCGCAGTTTGAAGATGGTCAGCGAATCCGGCAGCTTCACTTTTATTTTGGCGACGCCATCCGGCCCGACAATCACCTTCGGCAGATAGATCGGCACCGGCGTGAAATTCTTGCGCACGGAGACATTATTGTCGGCACCCCATTCCTCGAGGCCCGTATCGCCCCCCGGCGCCTCTTCGAGCGGAATGACGCCGAAGGCCATGTTGCGCGTGTCGCGCGCCGCCATCTTGCTCTGGCGCTCGACAATGAAGGCCGGCAGGGGATCGAGTGGGCGCTCCTTGGCGAGCGAGAGAACCGCCTGATCGACCATCCAGAACGTCGCCTCGCCCGCGACCGGCTTGCCGAGATCGTCGGTGAGCTTCAGGCTCACCTCGATCTCCTGCGAGGGCCGCGCCTTTTGCGGATAGTCGAGCGCGACGGTGACGATGTTCTTGACCGGCGTAACCGTGATCCATTTTGTCGCCGCGATCATCACCGGCTTGCCCTGATCGAAGGGCGCGCCGGGATCGGCGTCGGCGTTTTGCAGACGCCCGCGCATGATGAGGAAATGCACCGGCAGCTGCGGCATGTCGGGCGTCGTTAGCGCGACCTTGTAGCGGCCGAAGCCGTTGGCGATGTCGACCCAATCGACGCCGAAATGTCCGTCCGGGTTTTCGATGATGGCGAGCGCGCGCGCGTTCTGGAATGGGCTCTGGATGATCAGCGTCGCCGTCTCGCCGGGCGCATAGGCTTCCTTGTCCGTCGTGACTTCAGCCGTTTGCGCGGGGGCTCTGGCGAAGGTCACCGGCGTCTCGCCGCCAACGAAGAAATCGACGCTGACCTTTTGCCTGCGGCCGACCTTGTCGGAGGCCTCCAGTTCGACGAGATAGACGCCCGCGTCCTTCGCCTCGAAATCGAGCTTTTGTGCATCCTTGGCGCTGGTGACTTTCCGCTCCACAAGCGTTTCGTCGACGACCTCGGTCACATATTTGGCGGCGCCCTGGCTGAAGTCGCTCGCCTGCAGCGTCGAACTCCAGTTGCGCTTGACGAGGCGCGCCGTCATCTCAAGCCCTTCGAGCGGCGCGCCCTTGGCGTCGACGGCGAGAATTTGCGCGTCGATCGGCCCCGGCTTTTGCTGGTAGCGCGGCGTCTTGACGCCGAGCACGAAAGCCGGCAGCGCGACGACGGAGGTGAGGTTGCGCACCTCGACATCGTCTTCGCCGACCACGGTGGCCTCGATCTGATAGCGGCGCGGCTGCGCCGTCGGCTCGGCCGATGGATCGAAGCTGATCTTCGCCGCGCCGGCGTCGTCGAGGGTTCCCTCGCGCTCCAGCACAGGCGTCGATTTGAATTTGCCGTCGCTCGAAAAGCGCGCGTCGGTCGAGAAGAACCAGCCCTCGCGGCCGGGCGGCGTCCAGGCGTAGGGAAACTGGCTCGCGCGCCATTTGACCGGGCGCCCGGCGACGAGGCCGCCGGCGAAATAGCGCGCCAGAAGATCGACGGAGAATTCGCCTTCGAGCGGAACCGTCTCCGGCGCGTTGAGCAGAACCTCGAAAGTCGGCAGGCGATAGGCTTCTTTCTTGAACGGGAAGTCGCCGCAGGAGGTCGGTTCCTGATCCGACGCGTCGGCGTTGGCGTCCGAGCCCTCGTTGTCCGCCTTGGCTTTAGGCATCGCATCCGGCTCGAATTTGACGAGATAGTCGCCGGTCGCGGGGGTCGGCGCGTCGAATTTCTGATAGACGTTGCCGGTCTCGTCGATCGCGACCGGCAGGCGCCATTCCTGGCCGCCAGGGCCCGTGACGACGAGCGTTCCGCTGCCCTTGGCGTAAGAGAGCGCGCCGCCCTGATAGCTGCGCACATAGCCCTTGATGTGCACCGGCTCTTCGGGCCGATAGATGGGCCGCTCGGTAAAGAGGTGGCAGAGCGTTTGCGGCGGCGTCGCGCGGGTGACGCCCGGGCTAACGGTCCAACTGAGCCACGGCTCTTCGGGCTTTGTCCAGTTCTCCCGCGCGTATTCGGCCGGGCCATTCGCCGGCTCCAGCACCAGCGCGTCGAGGCCCTTCGCGACGACGATGCGCTTGATCTCGGCCTCGGCGCGCTTGCCGACGTCCCAGGTGAACGCGCCTTCGCCGTCGGTCCGCCCCTCGACCAGCGTGACGAACTTATCGTCGCGCAATCCTTCGAGCCGGATCGCGGCGCCCTCCACCGGTTTTGCGCTCGAAAGCGATGTCACGAAGAAGCGCACGCGATTTTCTTCCTCGACGGCGGTCAGCGTCAGATCGGTGACCTGCACGCGCATCCAGCTGCGTTTGCCGCCGGAGATTGGGCGGACGCCGACGAGATAAGCGCCGGCCTCGTCCGGCCCCTTGATGCGCGCGAAGAAGGGTTTGAGGTCGAGACCGAATTTCGCGCCGGCGCCGCCGCGCTGGATCGGCAGGGCGGCGAGCTCGGAGACGGCAGGCGATCCGAGCGCGTTGATGCGCGCCGCGATGGCGGCGGCGTCGGCGTCCTTGTCGTCGCTCCATTTGCCGGGCGCATTGCCGGGCAGCGGCGGCTCCGTCGCGTCATCCGTTTCGACGCCATCAGCGGGAAAGGGCCAGAAGTCGCGCGAAAGCGCGTCGATCGCGTGAATGCGCAGATCGACCTTGTCGTAGCCGGAGCCCCGCATCGGGATCAGCTGCGGGCCGAAGCGCTCGACGATGCCCTGCCGCGCGTCGAAGACGAGGCTCGGGCGCTCCGCCGCAAAGGCGAAACGCTGCATGAAGGCCGGTCCCTCCAGCGGGCGCTTGCGCTCGTCGCTAAGACTCCCCGGCGCGATGCTGAGTTCATAGATCGTATCGGCGAGGAAGCGGCCCGAAAGGATGAGATGCGAGCCGTCGGCCTCGACGCTGAGGCGATCGACCGGCGGCGAGATGCGCAGCGCATCGCGGGCCTGCGTGATGTCGAGCGACTCGGGCTTGCCTGAGAATGCGACGGAAAGGCTGCGCTTCGCCGTCTTGGCGTCGCCGGCATCGGCGCCGGAGTCGTCGGTCGTGGGCGTGCAGCGCAAAAGCCCGTCGAGGTTCGCTCGCTCGAGGCCGCGCCCGCAATTCGCGCCGGTCACGGTGAAGGGAATGGCGCTCTGCAAGCGGAGTTCGAAGGAGGGCTCGTCGAGCCCCGGCTCATTCGACAGTTTAAGCCTGAGGATCGCAACGCGCCCGTCGGGAACGGCGTTCTTGAGCTGCACCAGATAGGAGCGCCCCGCTTCGCGTTTGCCGGGCGCAAGCGGCAAAATGGCGAAATCCTGCGCGTTCAAGAATTGGCCGCCGGCCGCCGAGAGCCCCGGCGCCGGGCTCAGCTCGATCGAAAGAAGCTTCGCCAGCGCGTCGAGGTCGACCGCATCGGCGAAGGTCAGCACGATATGATCGAGTTCGGCGATCGGATCGGCGCCGTCAGTCGGGCTGGTCGAAACCGGCGCCGGCAGCAGCGGCTCCGCCGGAGTG
>DAITNE010000017.1:0-13360 GCA_036834765.1 Methylocella sp. | reverse complement strand
CGGGCCGCGCCCGATGCTGACCGCCCTGCCAGCCCTGTTCGGAGGGCTCCTCTACGATCCTGCCGCGCTCGATTCTGCTCTCGAGCTTATCAAGCCCTGGAGCGCAGAGGACCGGGAAAGACTGCGTGCGGATGCGCCGCGCTTCGCGCTCAAGGCGCAGATCGCCGGCCGGCCGCTGCGCGAGGTCGCAGAGGACGTGCTGGCGCTGGCCCGGGCGGGCCTTGCCAGGCGGCGCCGTCTCGATTCGCGGGGCCGCGACGAAACGCACTTTCTCGACCCGCTCGATGCGATCGCGGCGGGCCGGACGGAGGCCGAACGGCTGATCGAGGCGTTTCAGCTCAAATGGGCGGGAAGCGTCGAGCCGACGTTCGAACACTGCGTCTACTGAGATCGCAGCGAGGCCAGCGGCGATCATCACAGGGCTCTGCAGCGCAAAATCTTCCTTTTCCCCAGGAGTTTTGCATCATTTCCAGCAGAGGTCCGCGATTCGCGGTCAAGGCCGGGCAACGCGTGTTCAAACCCGGAAATCGACGAAACGCCGTCAGATCAAAGGCCCAGGCAATCGTCGATAAGGGCCCAAGAGCCGCCTCGCCCGCACTTTCCCCTTGCGCCGAAGCGAAAAACCTCGGTTCCTCGCTTGACGGAGCGCGATGGTTAGGGTTCCGTCAGTCACGCATGCAAGTTAGGCGTTAGAATCAGCGGCTAGCGCTGGACTTCGCGCTGAAAATTCCTCGCTGATAATCATGGAAGGTCGACGGGATGACGAGTTCAACCAAAAAGCCCGCGCCAGCTAAGGGCGCAACACCCGCAAAGGCCGCGCCGAAGGCTGCCACCAAGGCGGCGAAGCCCGCGACGGCGAGCGCTTTCGCCAAGCCGCTGCAGCCCTCAAAAGAGCTCGCAGCCGTGGTCGGATCCCATCCCTTGCCGCGCACCGAAGTCGTGAGCAAAGTGTGGGAGTATATCAAGAAGCACAAGCTGCAGAATGAGGCGAACAAGCGCGAAATCATTGCCGACGAAAAGCTGAAGGCTGTTTTCGGCAGAGATAAAGTGACGATGTTCGAGATGAACAAATATCTCGCCCAGCATCTCAAATAGAACTGCCGAGGGCCACGGGGAGCAGCGGACCGAGACAAGCCCGCGCGTCGTACGCCGGGCGCGTCTTTTGTGGGGGATCCCCGCTCCACCGGCGCCTTCGCCCGTGCGCCGTCATTTTCAGTTGCCCAAACGTCAACCTCCGAAACACCGAATTCAGTGAAATCTTGGCGTCTTTCGCCGAGGTCGGGGGGATCTGAGGTGAATTAACGCGCGATTCGCAATCGATGCGAATTCATTCCGCCATATCTTGTCGCCGTGGCTTGCCGGCGTGTCTGGAGAGTTCGCCCGACCGGAGGATCTCTTGATGAAATATCGCCGGCTCGGCTCCAGCGACCTCCAAGTCTCGACGATCGCGCTCGGATCATGGCTCACCTATTCCGGCGGGGTCGGCAGGGCGGAGGCGATCGCCTGCGTCCACAAGGCGCTGGAGGTCGGCGTGAATTTCATCGACACGGCGAATGTTTACGGGCGCGGCGCGGCGGAGACCTTGCTCGGCGAAGCGCTTCAGGGGGTTGCGCGGGGCTCATATGTCCTCGCGACGAAGGTCTATTTCCCGATGAGCGAGTCGGACAGCGGCCTCTCCCGCGCACAAATCCTGAAGCAGATCGACGCATCGCTCGCGCGCCTCAGGACCGACCACGTCGATCTCTATCAATGCCATCGCTACGATGAAGACACGCGGCTCGAAGAAACGATGGAGGCATTGACGGAGGTCGTCCGGGCCGGCAAGGCGCGCTACATCGGCTTCAGCGAATGGCCGGCGGACAAGATCGAGGCGGCGGCGGCGTTGAAGGGCGTCGCCCGCTTCGTCTCCAGCCAGCCGCAATATTCGCTGCTCTGGCCCCATCCGCAGACCGATATATTTCCCTTGTGCGCCGATCTCGGCATTGGCCAGATCGTCTGGTCGCCGCTGGCCCAGGGCGTTTTGACCGGAAAATACAGTCCCAACGCGCCGCCGCCGCCAGATTCGCGCGCCAGCAGCAAAACGATGGGATCGATGCTGCCGAAGCGCTGGCTGGAGCCGCCGGTGCTGGAGGCCGTGCGGCAGGTCAAGCAAATCGCCGCGGAGGCGGGCGTCAGCCTCGCCCAATTCGCGCTCGCCTGGGTTTTGCGGAAGCAAGTCGTCGCCGCGGCCATCGTCGGCGCCAGCCGGCCGGAACAGGTGGTCGAAAACGCGGCGGCGGCCGATATTTCGATCGACGCGGCGTATTTCTTGCGCGCCGAGCAGATTCTGGAGCCAGTGCGTTAAGGCGCGACACGCTTCTGCGACGGTTTGGCGACGAAGCCATTGCTTTTCGCCGCGCTTTCATTATAACCCGCGCTTCCGAACCGACCGGCTCAAAGGGCTGCCGTGGCGGTTCGTTCGCCCGTTCGGAAACGAACGGGAGTGAGCGTTTGCGCTTACTCGATCGAAACATTGCAAGAAATTGCAGAAAAATCAAAGGGCGCGTGCGCCCGACGGAGACGAGCAAAATGCCCAAACTGAAGTCGAAATCAGGCGCGAAGAAGCGCTTCAAGATCACCGGAACTGGCAAGGTGCTTTACGCGCAGGCCGGCAAGCGGCACGGCATGATCAAGCGGACCAACAAGCAGATCCGGAATCTGCGCGGAACCAATGTTCTGTTCAAGAGCGATGGCGACAACATCATCAAGTATTTTCTGCCGAACGGCTGAAGATATTTCCATCTCTCGTCTTTAATCCTCTTAGCCAGTCCGGAGACTAAGCCATGGCTCGCGTCAAACGCGGCGTAACTTCACACGCCAAGCACAAGAAAACCCTCGAAGCGGCGAAAGGCTTTTATGGCCGCCGCAAGAACACCATCCGCGCGGCGAAGGCCGCCGTCGACCGCTCGATGCAATATGCGACGCGCGACCGCCGCGCCAAGAAGCGCGTCTTCCGCGCCTTGTGGATTCAGCGCCTGAACGCCGCGGTGCGCGAATCCGGCATCACCTATTCGCGTTTCATCGACGGGCTGTCGAAGGCCGGCATCGAGATCGACCGCAAGGTGCTCTCGGAACTCGCCATCGCCCAGCCGGACGCCTTCAAGGCGATCGTCGAGAAGGCGAAGAGCGCCCTGCCCGTACCCGCCTGATCCGAAAGCGATCGCCGCTCACGGCGCCGTCAGTGTTTTGAGATAGGCGATGATGTCGGCGCGATCCTTCGGGTCGGCGACGCCTCTCGACTTGGTGGTGCCCGGGATGGCCTTGGCCGACGCGGCGAGGAACGCGTCGAGCGTCTCATCATTCCAGACCGTCCCCACGCGCGCCATCGCGCTGGAATAGCGGAATCCGGCGACGGCACCCGCCGGCCGGCCGAAGACGCCGCGAATGCGCGGCCCCGACGCATCCCGGTCAGCCGCATGACAGGCGCGGCAGCGGCTGTTGAACAGGCTCTCGCCGCGCGCGGGATCGCCAGCCGCTGAGGCAGGAAGCGGCGGCGCCGCAACGGCCAGGAACGCGAACGGAAGAAATATCGCTAGACGGAAAGCCTTCGGCGCCGCGCCCACGGTCACCTTGTTTTGGTGTGGCCCGAAATCACGTTGAAGGCGACTTTCTTGGCTTTGCCATGCGTTTCATGGGCGCTGCTGTGGCCGTGATGGCCGCTATAATTGTGGCCGTAATATTGGTGGTGGGCGTGATGCGCCCAATGCCCGTGGGAATGGCGCCCGTGCGCGGCGTGCTGCTCCTGCGGCGGAACCGAGGCCTCTGGATTAGCGGTCTCGACGACATCAGCGCCGTCGCCGCTAACTCCATCGCCGCCGAAATCCTTCGCCGATGCGCCATGCGTATGGGCAACCGGGCCAAAGGAGGCGAGGCACTGATTGTAGGCGTCGGCCGCCTCGATTTTCTCGCAATCGTTGATCGAGTTCGGGGCGGCTACCGCCGGCGCCGCCAGCGCGAAAGCAAAGCCTGCCGCGAACAGTGTCGTTGGAAAATATCGCAAAGCCCTATCCTCTCAAGGTCGCGCCCGTCTTTTGCATCACCGCCGCGACGATCCGCGTCGCGACGCCGTCGATCTCCGCATCGGTCAGGGTCCTGTCGCGGGGCTGCAAAGTGACTGAGATCGCGACAGATTTCTTGCCTTCGGCTATCCCGGCGCCTTCGTACACGTCGAAAACCTCCGCGTCGGTCAGAACCGTCCGGTCGCCGCCGAGCGCCGCCTTCACGACGTCGCCAGCGAGGACGGATCGGTCGACGACGAAGGCGAAGTCGCGTTGCACAGGCATGAACTCCGAAAGTTCAACCTTTGGTTTGGCTTTTGTCGCCTTCGATTTTGTCACTGGTATGTCATTTAGGATGATTTCGAAGCCGACCAGCGGGCCTTCCGCCCCAATCGCCGCCAAAGCGCGCGGATGAATTTCGCCAAAGGCGCCGATTTTGTTTTTTGGCCCGAATTGGACGAGCGCCGAACGGCCGGGATGCAACCAGGGCGGCCCGCCGGGGACGATCTGCAGGCCGCCGCTGGGCGCACCGAGCGCTGAAAGCACCTCCAGGAGGTCCCCCTTGGCGTCGAACACGTCGACGGCGGCGTTTCCGCCCGACCAATGGCGTCCCGCCCCGCTCGATTTGGCCGAACCCTGACGAATGGCGGCGGCGGCGATCTTCTGATCGCTCTCGCCGGCCCCGAGGAAGATCTGGCCGACCTCGAACAAGGCGACGTCGCCGTGGCCGCGGTCGGCGTTGCGCTGCGCCGCCGCGATCAGCCCCGGCAGCAGGCTCGGCCGCATGTCGGAAAGGTCGGCGGATATGGGGTTCGCGAGCGTCAGGGCCGCCTCGCCGCCGCCGAACGCTCGGGCGCGGGCGTTCGAGATGAAGGACCAGGTCACCGCCTCGATGAGGCCGGAGGCCGCCAGTGCCCGTTTGGCCGTGGCGACGCGTCTTTGCAGAAGGGTCAGCACTGGCGGCGGCACGCCCTCATGTTCGCGCGGGAAGGGCCGCGCCGGCACGCGATCAAGACCGGCGATCCGCACGATCTCCTCGACGAGATCGGCTTTTCCCTCAATGTCGGGGCGCCAAGAGGGAGCCTTGACGACGAAGCGATCGCTGTTGCCGGGAGAGCGGCCGAGTTCGAAGCCGAGATGTTCAAGGATCCCGGCCATTTCGGAAAGCTCGAGTTCGAGCCCGGTCAGGCGCGCGACTTCGCTGAGGAAGAAGACGATGCGCTTGTCCGGCTCAGGGATCTTGCCGGCGAGCGCGATTTGCGAGGGCTCGCCCCCGCAGAAATCAAGGACAAGCGCGGTGGCGAGTTCGAGGCCGGGCAATGTGAAGGCCGGATCGACGCCTCGCTCGAAGCGGTAGCGCGCATCCGAATTGATCCCAAGCTTGCGGCCGGTGCGGGCGATGTTCGCCGGGTCCCAAAGCGCCGATTCGATCAGGACGTCCGTCGTCGCTTCGTCGCAGCCGGAGGCGACCCCGCCCATGACGCCGGCCAGCGACTGCACGCCGGCGTCGTCGGCGATGACGACCATTTCGCCATCCAGCTCGTAGGTCCGCCCATCGAGCGCTTCGAGGCTCTCGCCGGGTCGCGCGCGCCGGACCACGAGATCGCCGCGCACTTTGCCGGCGTCGAACACGTGCAGCGGACGGGCGCGATCGAAGCTCAGATAATTGGTGATGTCGACGAGGGCGTTGATGGGCCGCAGGCCAATCGCGGCGAGCCGCTTTTGCAGCCAGGACGGGCTTGGACCGTTCTTGACGCCGCGCACGAGGCGCAGTGCGAATACCGGGGCGAGATGGGCGTCCTCGCGGGAAAGGTCGAGGCGCGGCGTCACGGCGCAGGGAAAGGTGCCCGCGACCGGCGCGATGGCGCGCCCCTTGAACCGGCCGAGCCCGGCGGCGGCGAGGTCGCGAGCGATGCCCTCGACGCCCATGGCGTCGGGACGATTCGGCAGCAGGTTGATGTCGATGACCGGGTCGGCGAGACCGGCAAAGGGCGCAAAGGCGTGGCCGACGGGGGCGTCCTCCGGCAGCTCGAGAATGCCCTCGCGCTCCTCGGAGAGCCCGAGTTCAGCCGCCGAACAGAGCATGCCGCCCGATTCGACGCCGCGAATGACGCCCTTGCCAAGCGTTTGCTTGCTCGCCGGGATGACCGCGCCCGGCGGCGCAAAGACGGTTTTCAGCCCCGCCCGCGCATTGGGCGCGCCGCAGACGACCTGCACCAGCGCGCCGGATCCGGCGTCGACGCGACAAACCTGGAGGCGGTCGGCATTGGGGTGCGGCTTCGCCTCGACGATGGCGGCGATGACGAAATCCTTTAGTGCGGCGGCTGGATCCTGGACCGCTTCGACCTCAAGGCCGATCCGCGTCAACGCGTCGACGACCTCGCTCAGCGAAGCGTCGGTTTCGATATGGTTCTTCAGCCAGGAAAGCGTGAACTTCATTAGGGTTCCAGAGGAAGGGCGGCGAACGCGGGATCGCGAGCGAGGCGCCGCGCGTGGCGGGCGCTGAAGATCGCGAAGCCTTCTCTAGGGCTTTTCCGCGCCGAGGGAAATCTGCTATGCGCGAGCCGCGAGGCGCGGCGCCCGCGCGGTGGACGGCATTGAAGCTTGCGATCGGGCTCTTTTGTAGGCAAAGGTTGAGCAGCTTTCGCGTCGGGAGACATAGGTTTCTCTGGACCGTTCGCAATCGAAGTCGAAGGGATGGCGCGATGATTCTTGGCGCAATTGGTCGCGGCGAAGCTGGAATGCGCAAAGGCGCGGCCCGAGCCATCCGCCTTGGGGCTTTCGTCCTCGCCTGCGGCCTCGCCCTGGGAAGCGCCTTTGGTTTCTCGTCCCCCGCGTGGGCGGCGGACATCGCCGAAGGGCCGCCGCCGACAGCGCCGGAAGGCGGCGTCGCCTGCTCAATCGGTCAGCCGTTCTGGGTCCCGTCCAGAGAGACCGCCGAAACATTGCCTTGGCCCGCCGTTTATCTCGGACATTTCTCGGGCGGGCGCCCCTATTTCGACGCGTTCGGGCGGACCGTGATCGACTGGCGCGACGAATACGTCTGCTTCCCGACGAGCGCCCAATGCCGCGCCTGGGTGCGCGGTTCATACAGGGCCTATCATCGGCCGGAAGGCTATCGCACCTGTCTTTTGCTGCGCTGACCCCTTATTGGACGCAGCGGCGGCGAGCCGATCCTTTGCGCGGGCCTGAAGCGGGTCCGGGAGATATTTGATGTTCGATGCGCTGAAGAGCTTTATCGCCGAACTTGCGGGCGCGGACTCCGCCGAAAAATCCTTCGGCGAGGATGATTACCGGCTCGCCGCCGCCGCGCTCCTCGTGCATGTCGCCGCCGCCGACGGCGAGACGGATGACGCGGAAAGGCGGCGTCTGAAGACGGTGATCGAGGAACGCTTTGGGCTCGACGACGCCGCGACCGCGCGGCTCATCGAAAAGGCCGAAGAGAGCGACCGCGATGCGGTCGATTTCTACCAGTTCACGAGCGTGTTGAAGCGCGCCCTCGACGAGGACGGCAGGCTCAAGGTCGTCGAAATGATGTGGGACATTGCTTTCGCCGATGGCGAAATCCACGAGTTCGAGGAAAATACGGTCTGGCGCGTCGCCGAATTGCTTGGCGTGTCCACGCGCGACCGCGTCCTTCTGCGCCAGCGCGTCGGCGGCGAACTTCGATCCGGCGCGGGGCGAAACGGTCCCTGGGGCGCGCCGGACGCGGGCGAGGATTAAATTCGCAGGCGCACCGGGCGCAGGGGCGGCGAGATCCCGCCTGCAACAGCAAAGGGCGAGCCATGGCGCAAGAGCCTGGACAAGAACCGGAACAACGCCGCGTAACCTTGATCACCGGCGCCTCAGGCGGAATTGGCGCGGACCTCGCCCGCGTCTTCGCGCGGGAGGGCCATGATCTCGCCCTTGTCGCACGCAGCGCCGACAAGCTCGCCCTGCTCGCCCATGAGATCGAGGCGACCGGCCGGCGCCGGCCCCTGCTGCTGCCTCTCGATCTGACCAGCCCGGGGTCGACCGACGCTCTCGCGGCCGGGTTGGAGGCCGCAAACGCGGCGCCCGACATTCTCGTCAACAATGCCGGTTTCGGCCTCATCGGCGACGTCGCCCAGCTGAACCCGGCCGAACAGCTCGCCATCGTCGATCTCAACATCCGCTCTCTCGTCGAGATCACTTTGCGGTTTTTGCCTTCGATCCGCGCGGCGCGCGGCAAAATCCTCAACGTCGCCTCGATCGCCGCTTTTTTTCCCGGCGGCCCGGGCATGACGGTCTACTACGCCTCGAAAGCCTTCGTTCTTTCGTATTCGCTCGGGCTGGCGCAGGAATTGCGTAAGGATTCGGTGGTAGTGTCGGCGCTATGTCCTGGCGCGACCCCTTCCGGATTTCAGGAGCGCGCCGGGTTCGGGCCGGAGGTTATGCTGGACAAGCTTCCGATGACGAGCTCGATGGAGGTGGCGGAGGCCGGCTACCGGGGCCTGATGGCCGGGCAGCGCGAAATCATTCCCGGCGCGTTCAATAAAATTGGGTCAGCGCTCTTGCCCTTTTTTCCAAAGTCCATAGTCTTGACGTTGATTTCGCGAATGCAGCAAAAACGCCTTTGATGCTGATTCGCGCCTGATTTGCGAGCGATGCCGACAACAGAGAGATCGTCAGGCAGGGTTCTGATCATCCTGCACCAGCAATGTTCGACGCCGGGCCGGATCGGCCGGCTTCTGCGCGGCGCGGGGTTCGATCTCGACATCCGCCGCCCGGCCTTTGGCGACCCGCTGCCGAAGACCCTCGCTGACCACGTCGGCGTCATCATCTTCGGCGGCCCCATGAGCGCCAATGACTGCGACGAATGGATCCGCCGCGAGATCGACTGGATTGGCGTTCCGCTCAAGGAAAAGAAACCGTTTCTCGGCATCTGCCTTGGCGCGCAAATGCTCGCCCGCCACCTTGGCCATCGCGTTCGACCCCATCCCCAGGGACGGGTCGAAGTCGGCTATTACCCGATCGACCCAACCGAACATGGCCATCAGGTCTGCGACCGCCGCTTTCCCGACCGGGTCTACCAATGGCACCGCGAGGGGTTCGATCTGCCCAATGGCGCCGTCCTCCTGGCGAGGGGCCGCGATTTCGAGGCGCAGGCCTTCAGATACGGCCCCGCGGCCTTCGGTCTTCAGTTTCATCCGGAAGTGACCCTGCCGATGATCTGCCGCTGGTCCGCGCGCTCTAGCGAGCGGCTCGACTGTCCGGGCGCGCGCCCCCTGCATCGCCATTTGGAAGGCTGGTTCCGCCACGACCGCGCCATCGCGCGCTGGTCCAGCGCCTTCCTCGACAGTTGGCTCGCCCGCGGCCCGGCGGAAGCCGAGCCGGCGTCCGACTGCCGCGTCTGACCCCCAGACAAGGGCGGCAAATTCCAGCGTTTCCAGGATTTTTTCCAGCACATCCAGCGTGGATTCCAGCGCCGGAACCCGAACCCGCGTCGCGAACCCGGTCGGAAAGATGCTCCGATTGCGCTCCGATCATGCGATTTCGCAATCAGGCGGCGCGACCCGGCGCCGAACGCTGGACCAGTCGCCGCCTTTCGTCCATCCTGCCCGGCTCCAGAGGCGTTCCGGCGCCCGCCCGCCGGCGCGCGCCGCGTTGGCGCAATATCGCGCAAAGCGCTTCCAGAAGACTGCATTTTGGCGATTAACCAACCCCCCGCTTTAATCGAAGGGAACCTGACATGAGCATCTTCGGCGATATCGCATCAAAGCTGTTTGGCCACTCCAAAGCCCATGCCGCGGAGGCCCCGGCCGCGCCTGCCGCTACGCCCGCCGCCACGCCCGGCGCTCCTGCCTCGACCGCCGCCGCCCCCTCGCCTGGCGCCGCCCCCGCAGCGCCTGCGCCCGCCAGCGCCCCGAAGCCCGCCGCGCCGACGCCGACGGCAGCGCCCGCCGCCGCCGCCTCGGTGCAAGGCGTCGACGTCACTGCGATCCTCGACGATCTCGCCGCCAAGCATCATCAAAAGCACAATGTTCGGCTCGACTGGCGCCATTCCATCGTCGATCTCCTGAAGGCGCTCGATCTCGACAGCAGCCTTTCGGCGCGCAAGGAGCTCGCCGCCGAACTGCATTACACCGGCGATACCAATGACAGCGCGACGATGAATGTGTGGCTGATCAAGCAGGTCATCGCCAAGCTTGCGGCGAATGGCGGCAAGCTGCCGCCCGAACTGCTGCATTAAGGATTTTTGTCGCCCCATCTCGTCGCAATGGCGTCAAGGTCCGGGCGCTTGCGCTCGGCGGGCTTCTCCAGCGCGGTCCCGATATGAATGACGCCGGCGATCCTTTCGCCGGCGGCGAGGCCGAGAACCTCTCGCGCGCCTTCGCTGTAGGCGGCAAATCCCGTCACCCAATTGGCCGCGAAGCCCATGGCGTGCGCGGCCGTCAGCAGATTCATGCAGACGGCGCCGGCTGACAGCTCCTGTTCGAAGACAGGTATTCTGGCGCTCCGATCCGGCCGGCTGACGACGATCACGACGACCGGCGCGGCCAGGAAGACCCGCGCCATGACCGCCGTGAATTTCGCGAGCTTGGACGGCTCCATACCCGCGTTCTCAATTGCATAGCACGCGCTCAGCAGTTCGCCCGCGCGATGGCGCGCGTCGCCTTCGATCACAATGAAGCGCCACGGTTCGAGCGCGCCATGGTCCGGCGCGCGACAGGCGTAGGCCAGCATGCGGCGAAGCTCGGCCTCGCTCGGGCCCGGCTCGCCGATGAGGCCGACGGCTACGGACCGCCGGCACTCGAGAAGCGCGAGCAAAGCCTTCTCCGCACGGGGCATCCTGTCTGGTCTATCGGCGATGTCGGTCATGGCGCTCCTCGCCTAGAGACAGGCCGATATTCTCCGCTAATGCAACGCCGCCTCGAGTTGCCGGTCGAGCGCCTCGGAAATATCGACGATTACGGCGTCCTCGTCGCTTGCCGGCGCCTCCAGGATCGCGAGTTGGCTGATGAGCAATGACGGCGGCATGTAATGGCCACAGCGTTCAGCCATCCGTCGCGCGAGCAGATCCGGAGCGCCGATAAGGCACACGAAGCGGATCGGCGCCCTGCGCCGCCGCTCTGAGGCGATCCCGATAGATGCGCTTCAGCGCCGAGCAGGACGCCACGGCGACGCCGCATGCGCGGGCGTTCGCGTAAATCGCCGCCCCGACGTCGTCCAGCCACGGCCAGCGGTCGTCATCGTCGAGCGGGATGCCGGCGGCCATTTTTGCGACGTTGCAGGGCGGATGAAAATCGTCGCCTTCCAGAAAGCGAACCTGCAGACGATCGGCGATGAGACGCCCAAGGGTCGACTTGCCGCAACCGCTCACCCCCATGACGACAAACGCGCGCGCCATGCCCCTGTCCTCCCTTTTTGGCGTTATGCTGCGCCGTCTTGGGCGACGAATCCGGCCAAATCAATCTCCGGCTCCGAGCCGGGAGTCTAAGCATAATTAAGGCTTCGCAAGATCAGGACAGGGGGACGGAAAATGGCCCATGGCGATTTTTTGCTGGCCTATGCGGCGATCGCGGTCATCTCGCTGATCGTGCTGATCGCCAAGTACAAGATGAACCCGTTCATCGTCCTCATCCTGGTCTCCGTCCTGCTCGGCCTCGCGGTCGGCATGCCGGTGGGCGAACATCGTCAAATCCTATGAGGCCGGGGTCGGCGGCGCGCTCGGCCATATCGCGCTGGTGCTCGGACTCGGCACGATGTTCGGCAAGATGATGGCCGAGTCGGGAGGCGCCGAAGAGATCGCCAATACGCTGCTCCGCGCATTCGGCGAAAAGAAAGCGCATTGGGCGATGATGGTCATCGCGCTGATCGTCGGTCTGCCGGTATTTTTCGAAGTCGGTCTCGTGCTGCTGATCCCGATTGCATTCACCGTCGTCAAGCGCACCGGCCTCTCGATCATCCTCGTCGGCATTCCAATGGTCGCGGGTCTCTCGGTCGTGCACGGGCTGATCCCCCCGCATCCGGCCGCGCTCTATTCGGTGACCGCCTACCACGCCGACATCGGTCGCACGATCTTGTATGCGCTGATCGTCGGCGTCCCGACCGCGATCATCGCCGGGCCCTTGTTCGCCAAGCCAGCCGCGTCGTCAGGCCCGATCCGGACAACCCGCTGATGAGGTAACTCGTCGAGCCCGACAAAAACAGGAGCCGCCCGGATTCGGCGTCACCGTCGCAACAATTCTGCTGCCGGTCGCGCTCATGCTGCTCGGCAGCTGGGCGAACGTATTCTTCGCGCCCCAATCCTTCGCAAATCATTTTCTGCGATTGATCGGTAGCTCCGTCATCGCCTTGCTGATCGCCACCTTGGTGAGCTTCTATACATTCGGCAAGGCGCGCGGCTTCGACCGCGACGAGATCCTCAAGTTCACGACGGAGTGCCTAGCGCCCATCGCCGGGATCGTCCTGATCGTCGGCGCCGGCGCGGGATTTGGCAGGATTCTGCTCGATGGCGGCGTCTCCAAGGCGATCATCGATGTGGCGACGAAGGCCAATCTGTCGCCTTTGCTGCTCGGCTGGCGTCTTGAAGGTCTCGGGCACGGTCATGTTGAAATATTGTTTGACCAGCCAGAAACCGGCGTCGTTGACATGCGAGAGGATCAGCGAACCGGCGCCGGTGGCGAGCACCATCAGTTCTGGAGGCGCCACAGCGTGGCCCTCGGAGATCATCGGGGCGAGCATGCCGCAAGCCGTCGTCATCGCGACCGTCGCCGATCCGGTGCCGATCCGGATCAGGGCGGCGACAAGTGGACCGCATGCGAAACGATCATCTCTGTGGTCGCCCTGTTGCTGACCCTCGGACTTGCGGCTGTGATCGCCTGAAAAGGAGCGCTGTCAAGCGAAGCGGACGACGGTTCGCATGTAGAAAATGCGGTAGGGCGCCTTAGTCAGCACTCGGTGAAATTGACGGCGAGCCCGCCGAGCGAGGTCTCCTTGTACTTCGACTGCATGTCGGCGCCGGTCTGATACATGGTCGCGATCACCTGATCGAGCGAGACGCGATGGACCCCATCGCCGTTGAGCGCGAGGGAGGCGGCGTTGACCGCCTTCACCGCGCCGAAGGCGTTGCGCTCGATGCAGGGGATCTGGACGAGGCCGCCGATCGGATCGCAGGTCATGCCGAGATGATGCTCCATGCCGATCTCGGCGGCGTTTTCGATCTGCTCATTGCTGCCGCCAAGCGCGGCGGCGAGGCCAGCGGCGGCCATGGAACAGGCGACGCCGACCTCGCCCTGGCAGCCGACCTCGGCGCCGGAGATCGACGCGTTCATCTTGAACAGCGCGCCGACCGCGGTCGC
>DAITNE010000016.1:6323-13577 GCA_036834765.1 Methylocella sp. | reverse complement strand
GCAAAATCGTCCTCGGCGTTCTGCTACAAAACCTCAGTCAGACGGGCTGCTAGGTAATCTACGGGAATGCGGCGCGCAATCAATATATTCTTGCGGCATAGCCTTACTTTTTGGATAAACTTGTAAATTGCGGAGCAGCCGTCGGCATGATCCGTTTCGGTCGGATCGAAGCCTTTGCGCGATCAAATCGATCAAACGCCCGCGGCTTTCGTCTTGGACCTGTCAGGCTTGACGCATCAGACTTGCAGCAGCAGCGCGACCAGTTCGCCCTGCCGGTGCGTCGCGGTTTTTGCGAAAATGGATTTCAACTGATTGCGCGCCGTTTCGCGGGAAATATTGAGTTCCGCGGCGGCCGTATCGGGCCCCGCCCCGCGTGCGATGATGCATGCCAGTTTCGCCTCCGATGGCGTCAGGGAGAACGTCCTGGCGAGGAGCGAGGCGGGCGGTCCCGGTCTTGGACCCAGCGCGTTGAGCGTCACCAGCGCGCGAACGTCGCGGGAGGGCCAGCGCGCGTTGGACTCGATCGCCCAGATCCTCAGAAGAAACGGCAAACTGTCGAGGCGGGGAACGATGATCGGTTCGACGGACGGCGTGACGTGCCGCGTCGCGTCGTCGAATTGATCGACATAGATGCGCAGCTTGTGCCGCGCTTCCGGATCGCGGATATAGAGGCGTCTTTGTCTCACACGGACGTCATTGTTGATCAGCGAGTCGGCCGCCGCGTTGGCGTCGACGACAAATCCGTCGAGATCCAGCAAGATCGCCGGCTGCGACAGGATATTCAGCGGGCGAGTCGAGTCGGGGTCGACGGCGACAGACCGCGAAAGTGCCGCGATTTCAACGATCCGGCGCGTAAATGACGCGAGCGCGCGCTTCTCGGCGCACTCCAGTTCCATTCCGTCCAAATACATTGCAAAGGGAGTCATTTAAGTCGCCAGTCATTTCGAAGGCGCCAACCGCTGCGTCATCCTGTGTTACGAGTATAACCTTCGCTCTACTTCACGATCACGAAAAATTCAGTTAAAAAGCGTGTAAACTGCTGCGGTTGCGCCGTTTAGATAAAAAGGCGGTCAGCCGGTCGTTCACAATTTTAGGTCTGCCGCCGCTCCCATTTAATAGTTGAGGCCCAGAGCTAATGTGCGCTTGCGCACGCGGAAGATTGTCCAATTTATCGAATAACCATATTCATCATTTGTGCAATATTGTGCTAAATCCGATCTGAATTCCCTCCTGTTGATATTGCTCTTGACCAAGACGAACGAGTGGAGCGGCGGATTACCTTATAATCACACATTTCTGTGATCAAGTGTCCGGCTCTTTTTCTTTAGATGCGGCCGCAACGGCCCCCTCCTCGGCGGGCGCAACACGTTACTGGTCCGGATGCACGTTTTTTTGGTAAAGCTGCGGTTACTGTCTTACTTAACGGGGAGCCATCCGCGCATCGCGCTGTCTGCTTCGGGCGCGAGGGAGGCTTGAGCCGCGATTTCAAACGCCGTACCACCCGCACTCAGATCGATTCGCCCGCATGCTGGCCGTCTGTTCGGGACGCCGCGTTTGTTTGGCTTGATGCGCTTACGCCGACTGGTTCTGGCGATTGAGCGGCAAGGAGTTGAGACATGGTTCGCGTGACTTTTCCCGACGGCGCTTCGCGCCAGTACGAGGTCGGCGCCACAGGGTTCGAGGTCGCGCGGAGCATTTCGCCTTCTTTGGCCAAACGGACCGTTGCGATGGTTCTCGACGGCGTCCTGCGCGATCTCGCCGATCCCATCGCCAGCGATGGCTCCATCGAATTCGTATCGCGCGACGACCCGCGCGCGCTGGAGCTCATTCGTCATGACGCCGCCCATGTGCTGGCGGAGGCGGTCCAGACGCTTTATCCGGGCACGCAGGTGACCATCGGGCCGGTCATCGAAAACGGCTTCTATTATGATTTTTTCAGAGAGGAGCCCTTCACGCCCGAGGATTTCGCCGCCATCGAGAAAAAGATGGCCGAAATCATCAGCAAGGATAAGCCTTTCACGAAAGAGATCTGGAGCCGCGATCAGGCGAAATCCTGGTTCGAGGCGCGCGGCGAAGCGTTCAAGGTCGAACTCGTCGATTCAATTCCTGGCGACGAGGACCTGAAGATCTATCGGCAGGGCGATTGGCTCGACCTCTGCCGCGGTCCGCATATGACCTCAACGGGCAAGGTCGGCGCCGCGTTCAAGCTGATGAAGGTCGCCGGAGCCTATTGGCGCGGCGATTCGAACCGGCCGATGCTGCAGCGCATCTATGCGACAGCCTTCGCGACCGAGGCGGATCTCGCGGCCTACCTCAAGCAGATCGAGGAAGCGGAGCGGCGCGACCACCGCCGCCTCGGCCGGGAAATGGATTTGTTTCATTTTCAGGAAGAGGGGCCCGGAACGGTTTTCTGGCACCCGAAGGGCTGGACCCTTTTTCAGACGCTCATTGCCTACATGCGGCGGCGCCAGGAAGCGGCCGGCTATATCGAAGTCAACACGCCGCAAGTGCTCGATCGCGCGCTATGGGAGACGTCGGGCCATTGGGCGACCTTTCGCGAAAACATGTTCGTCACCAAGACCGAGGATGATCGAATCTTCGCTTTGAAGCCGATGAATTGTCCCGGTCATATCCAGATCTTCAAGAACGGCCTGAAGTCCTATCGCGACCTCCCATTGAAGATCGCCGAATTCGGCGTCGTGCATCGCTACGAGCCGTCCGGCGCCTTGCATGGGATCATGCGCGTTCGCGCCTTCACCCAGGATGACGCGCATATTTTCTGCACCGAAAACCAGATCATGGAAGAGGCCTTGAAGGTCAATGATCTCATCTTGTCCATCTACGCCGATTTCGGCTTCGACGACATCGTCGTCAAATTGTCGACGCGGCCGGACAAGCGCGTCGGCTCGGACGAGGCATGGGACAAGGCCGAAGCGGCGCTGACGCGCGTCCTCGAGCATATCGCTGAACGCGGGCTGAAGACCGGAATCAATCCGGGCGAGGGCGCCTTCTATGGGCCGAAGCTCGAATATACCTTGCGCGATGCGATCGGCCGGGAATGGCAATGCGGCACGACGCAGGTCGATCTGAACATGCCGGGCCGTTTCGGCGCCTTTTATATTGGGGCCGACAGCGAGAAAATCACGCCGGTGATGATCCATCGCGCCATGTTCGGATCGCTTGAGCGCTTCACGGGCATTCTGATCGAGCATTTCGCCGGCCACTTGCCGCTATGGCTCGCGCCGGTTCAGATCATCGTCGCGACGATCACGCAGGACGCCGACGATTACGCCCTCGAAGTGATCGCGGCGGCGCGCAAGAGGGGGCTACGGGTCGAAGGCGATCTCCGCAACGAGAAAATCAATTATAAGGTGCGCGAACACTCCCTCGCCAAAGTCCCTGTCCTGCTCGTGGTCGGCAAACGCGAGAGCGTCGAGCGCGCCGTGTCCATCCGGCGGCTAGGATCCTCCGATCAGACGGCGGCGCCGCTCTTCGACGCGCTTGAAGCGCTCGCGGAGGAAGCCTTGCCGCCGGACCGCAAGCGCGCGCCGGTCGGATAGCGCTGACGAGACCGAAAATCGGCGCCGCACAAATGAGGCGACAATTTGGCGCATCGCAACGCTTAGGCCGGGCGCCTCCCGGCCGCTCGCCGCGCGGCGTCCGTCGCTCGCAGATTTTTGAACTAAAAAACGATGAATACTCGCATTCAAAAACAGTCAATGGCGGCGGGGGCTCGCGAAATTTCCCTGAATAGCTGCGTGCTCATTCGCACAGCACGCATCCTGTGCGGCTTGGGCGACGGGGTTTTAGGTTGATTTTTCCGGTTTATTGTTGCCTAATGTTTGCGGGCGTTCTTCTGAACAGCGTGAGTCTAGAGATGTACTTCAACCGCTTGAGCCAGATCTCGGAAACTGAGGTCCATGCCGAGACGCCAGTTGCAGGCTCTCCCAGACTTTACGTTTCTTACAAAAACATCGAGGCTGTCGTTGGTCTCGTCGATATATTGCTTATTACCTTTGCGAGCGTATTCGGCGGTCTGCTGTATCAGTTTCTGTGGTCAGCTCAAAACAGCGGGATCGTAGTCAATCTTGGGATTGGTTTAGCCGAAGGTTTACTTTACGCCTATGTCGCGAGCTCAAGAGGTCTATATCGGCTGCCCGTGTTGCTTGCGCCCTCCCGTTATTTGTCGCGGATTTTCGTCACTTGGGCGATCGTCGTCTTATTCGCGGCGATATTTCTGATTTTCCTGAAAGGGAATGCCGGTTTGTCGCATGGCTCCATGATTACGTCGGCTGTGCTGCAGATATCGCTCCTGCTCCTCGCCCGATGGCTTGCCGAGAAGACCTCGCGGTCACTGATGGCGAAGGGAAGCCTGCCCGGACGCCGCGTCATCACGATTGGCGAGCCCTCTGAATTGATGAGATTGAGCACCGCCATGCTGTTTCGCTATTTCGGCATGAACGAAGTCGCGCGCGTCTCCCTGGCGACGACTAAAGGCTCTATCTCGGACGACGTGCTCGTCGATATCGACCGTGCGCTCCATGCCGCGCGCGAAAGCGGCGTCGACGAATTCGTCGTCGCGCTCCGCTGGAGCAGCAAGGAGCTTCTCGAGACCCTGCGGGAGCGGCTCCGCGCATCGCCGTTGCCGGCGCATCTCCTGCCCGATTACACGATCAGATCGGTGCTCGGACGGCGCGCCTTGTCGACCAGCGGGCCGACTCTCTGCCTTGAAATCCAGCGCGCGCCGTTGAGCACGATGGAAAGAGCCGTCAAACGGGCGCTGGATTTCGTGTGCGCGGCCGTTGCGATCGTTTTCCTGTCGCCGCTTCTGCTGCTGATCGCCGTCGCGATCAAACTCGACAGCAAAGGACCGGTGATCTTCAGGCAGCGGCGGAACGGATTCAATTCCAAGCAATTCGTCATTTACAAATTTCGTTCGATGACCGTCCAGGAGGACGGAGCAGTCATCGCGCAGGCGCGAAAGAACGATCGCCGCGTGACGCGGGTCGGCCAGATCCTTCGGCGCTCGAGCATGGATGAATTGCCGCAGCTGTTCAACGTTTTGAAAGGCGATATGTCGCTGGTGGGCCCGCGCCCGCACGCGCTAGCGCATGACAATGAATACAAGGTTCTCATCGCCAAATACGCCTTTCGTCATCATGTGAAGCCCGGCATGACGGGCTGGGCCCAGGTCAACGGGTTGCGCGGGGAAACCGGCCGGCTCGAGCAGATGGTCGACCGCGTCAAATTGGACCTCTGGTACGTCAACCATTGGTCGCTTGGTCTTGATATCAATATCCTGCTGCGAACCTGTTTCGAGGTTCTGCGCCATCGCGCTTATTGACGCGCGGAGGCGCAGCGGCGCTTTTGTGCTTCGCCCTGCATTCATTCAATAGAGCGGCAACAATCGCAAAGGCGTGCGGATCGGTCCGATCCACACCCAGCCGTCGGTGAGGCGTAAAGGCAGGTGCGTCGTATCGGGAGCGCCGGCCTTGTCTTGCGAATTGCGCAGAAAACGCGTCAGCAGCGAACTCGCCGCGAGAACCTGCGGGTCGACGCCGAGACGGAGCAGGATCGGATTGACGCCCTCGAAAGCCGCGTCGAGCTTGCCGCGCGGGCGATGCCCCTCATCGAGATCGAGGGCGCCGCTGGCGCTGAATTTCGATGCGCCGCTGGTTAGCTGCGCGGTCTTCAAATCGAGGCGGCCGCCGCCGACGCGCCAGCGCTCGATGCGCTCGGGGAGAGTTCCGGCGCCGGAGACGTCGGCCCGGAGGATCGCGCCGCCGAGCGCCGCATCGAGAGGCGCGTCAAGACCGAGCGGATTGGCGAGCGCCGGAATCACTGCGCCGTCGAGAGCGATCTGGAAATCGAGCGCCGCCTCCGCGCCGCCAGGCGCCGGCGCGACGGACGCCTGTAAGGACTGCGCCCGGGCATCGATCGCGCCGAGGGTGCCGGCAAATCCCTTCACTGTAAATTGATCGCCGTCGATGGAAAGCCGCGTGAGGGCGCTGGGGCGCCCCTCGATCGTGACTTTGAGACTGTTCCAAGCAAGCTGGAAATCGATTTCGCTATCCGGCGTCTTGCCGACGAAGGGCGGCTCCATCCGCAGCGTGACGCGATCCGGCTGCAGGACGGTCGCGACGGCGCGGAACCCTTTCAACGACCCCGCAAAATTCTCTTCCAGGATTTCGCCGTGAAACTGCAAATCGGCGCAGGAGACTTCGATGTCGAGCGGATAGCCGCCGATGCGGCGCCCGGGGCAAGTCCAAACGCGGCCGAGCTGCGATTCATTTTCGATCCAGGCGTCGAGAACCGCGCCGGTCTTGCCGGCCGCCGCGCTCCACGCCAAAGACCATCCACCCGCGGCGGCGGCGAGGAGCGCGACAACGACGATGGCGATGACGGACAAACGCGGCATCTTGACCGGCTCCTCGGCTTGGCGTCCTACGGCGGCTTGTCTCGCCCGCCGCGCTTTCGGACGATCAAGCGCTGCGATGTGTCGATGCGGAACCCGCGCCGCGCGCTTTTCTCGTCACGCGTCTTCGTTTATAGCGCGCGCCATCCAGGAGCAAATCGCCGGGAGCGAATCGGAAGGAGCAAATCGCGCGATGACGGCCGCTGAGGATCTATGGGTGTTCGGCTATGGTTCGCTGATGTGGCGGCCGGGGTTTGAATTCATCGCGCGTCAAGGCGCCGAGGTGCGCGGTTATCATCGCGCGCTCTGCGTCTATTCCCATGTTCATCGCGGCACAAGTGAGCGGCCGGGCCTCGTCCTTGGCCTCGACCGCGGCGGCTCCTGCAAAGGCGTCGCCTTCCGCGTCGCGGCGGCCAAAGCCGGCGCCGCGCTCGCCTATCTGCGCGAGCGCGAACAGGTGACCTCGGTCTATCGCGAAGTCTTCCTGCGCGCGCGGCTCGCGGATGGCGGATGCGTTCGCGCCATCTCTTACGTCGCCGACCGGACCCATGTCCAATATGCCGGGCGTCTCGATCGCGCCGAACTCGTCAGATTGGTGAGGCAGGGGGTCGGGCTGTCGGGCGATAATCCGGACTATGTGCGCAATACGCAGGCGCATCTCGCCGCCCTCGCCATTCACGACGAAACCCTGGAATGGCTCGCACGCCGCCTCGGTTAGGGCGCAGGCGCGGTTTCCTACGAGGCGATATCGGCGATCGCGGCGCGGCGCGCCTCGCCGTCCTCCGCGAGAAGATGGATATGCCATTCGCAGGCGCCGGCGCCGAGCGCCTCGCCGGCGG
>DAITNE010000016.1:0-6313 GCA_036834765.1 Methylocella sp. | reverse complement strand
CCCGTATGTCGCCTGCGAAGCGCCCGTCGCGCCAGGAAAGATCGAGCACCGCGACCCGTCGCCGCCGGCCGCGACCGTCGCGCGAAACGGCGAGGGCGATGGCGTCGTCGAATTCGGGCAGGCCGCCGAGCTCGGCGTCCTCGCGCACCGGAAAGACGGAGCAGATGTAGCGCCGCCCGGAGGCGCCGCGCCAGCTATGGAAACGCGGAGCGAGAGCCGCGCCGGCGAGGCAACCGAGCGGCGCCTCGCGGTCGCGCGCGCCCGCGGGCGCGGCGCGGGGCGGCGGCGACGCCTCCACGGCGTCGTCGAAGAGGTCGGCCATCGCCGCCTCGGCCTTTGCGCGCTTCGGCGCCCCGCGGCTGCGGCGCGGTCGAACAAAATCCTGACGCAACAGAGCCACGTCGCCCATGCCGTTTTTTCCCAAGACCCAAGATCTGGATTGACGCGAACATAGTAGGAACAGATTAACGTTGCGTCAACCGCGATTTCCCGCGATCGCGCCGTCGCAGCGTCAGCCCGCCGCCGGGTCCGGCTCGCGCTCCAGGGCGCCCTTGAGAGAGGGGTCGGCGGCGAGGGCCTCGGCGATCAGGCGCGCCGTCGCCGCCTCGATCCGGCTTTCGAGGAGGCGCATAAACTGTTGCTTGTCGGGATCGGCCGCGATCGGCGCCAGAAACTCGATGACGATGCGCCCTGGATGCCGCAGCAAGCCGCGGCGCGGCCAGAACAGGCCGGAATTCAGCGCCACGGGCACGCAGATTGCGCCCGTTGCGGCGCATAGATGCGCGACGCCGGATTTATACGCGGGCGGGGCGCCCACCGCTGTCCGCGTTCCTTCAGGGAAGATGAAAACCTGCCGACCCTCGGCGAGCGCATCCGCAACCTGCCGCGTCAGGTCCGCGAGCGCCTGGCCGCGCCGCGCGCGGTCGATGGCGATCTGTTCGGCGGCTTTAAGATACCATCCGAACATCGGGACCTTCAGCAATTCGCGCTTCAGCACAAAAGTGAAGTCGTCCATTTGCGTGGTGAGGGCGAAGGTCTCCAGTGCGGATTGATGCTTCGCGGCGATGATGCACGCGCCGTCGGGAAGATGCTCGCGGCCGCGAAAGTCGACTTTCGCGCCGCAAATCTTGTCGAGGAGCCAAAGCGAGTTGCGCGACCAGATGCGCGCGAGTTCCTGTACCGCCGCGCGCTTCATCAAGAGCGTCGGTAGTCCCAAAATCGCGAGGACCGTCATGTTGACATAAAACAGAATATTGAAGGCGATCGAGCGGATGACAATCATGCGTTGTTCCGACCGGGGCTAACATCCGACGAACTCACTTCGCGCGCGCCGGTTCAGCCGCCGCGCTTGCATTTCGAGCGGAATTCCTTGCGCTCCTTGCCGTGAAGTTTCTTGGCGTCCGCCTCGGCGGAGCATGCCTTCGACTTGGCCTGCTTGGCGTCGTCGGACATCGCCGGCGCCTTCGCGGCCGTCGCTGAAGGCGTCGCCGCCGGCGCCTGCTGCTGTGCGGCGCAGACGGCCGGGATGGACAGCATGAGAGCCCCTGCGATGAATGAGGAAAAAGAGAGTTTCATTGACGCACCCTTTATTGGACTGACGCGACCGGACTGGCGCAACGACTCCTCCGGCGAGACGGAGGCGATAACGAGCCGGGACCTTATCGTTCTCATGGCGCCTAACCAAGGCGAAAAGCCGGCCCCGGCCACGACGGCGCCGCGCCGATCCTAGCTCATTTTTATCTTTACATATAAAGATATCTGCATATATATTCCGGCAATGTTATGATTAGAGATGGCTCCCATGCCTCACCCTCAGCACGCGCCTTTCGACGTCATCCTCACCGCCCTGACAGCCGCCGGCGAAGCCACGCGGCTGCGCCTTCTCGCTCTGCTGGCGGAGGCCGAATTGACGGTCAGCGAACTCGTCACAATTCTCGGCCAGTCGCAGCCGCGCGTCTCGCGTCATCTGAAGCTGCTGACCGAAGCCGGTCTGGTCGAGCGTCATCGCGAGGGGTCTTGGGTGTTTTTTCTGATCAGCCAGAGCGGCCCGGCGGCGGGCTTCGCCCGCGATATCGTCGCACGGCTCGCTCCCGCCGACGCGCATCTTGTCGCCGACCGCGCGCGGCTCGCCGAAGTGCGCGAGGCGCGCGCGGACCAGGCGGCGCGGTACTTCGCCTCGCACGCGGCCAATTGGGATGAAGTGCGCGCCATGCATCTGCCCGAGGAGCGCGTCGAGGCTGCGATCTTCGAGGCGATCGGTCCCGCGCCGCTGAACGCCGTACTCGATCTTGGCACCGGCACCGGCCGCATGCTCGAAATACTGGCGCCGCTGGCTTCGCGCGCGGTCGGGGTCGATCAATCGCCGCAAATGCTGAGCGTCGCCAGAGCCCGGCTGGAGCGCAACGGCCTGCGCAACGCCCAACTGCGCCAGGGCGATCTCTACGCCTTGCCGGTGGAGCTCGACTTCTACGATCTCGTCGTCATGCATCAGGTTCTGCATTATCTCGACGATCCCCTACGCGCCATTCGCGAGGCGACGCGGGCGCTGCGGCCGGGCGGGTGCCTGCTCATTGTCGATTTCGCCCCTCACGAGGAGGAGAGCCTGCGTGTCGCGCATGCGCATCGGCGCCTCGGTTTTTCGACCGATGAGGTCGCCGGTTATCTCGCCGCCGCCGGGCTCGATGTCGTCATGCGCCGCGAACTCGCCCCGCAATCCGGCGAGTGCGGCAAGCTCACCGTCACCATCTGGCTTGGCCGCGACCGCCGGATCAACTCGGACGCCCTTCCTTTGACAGCGCGAGAAGTCGCATGAGCGAAAATCCAACCTGCGAACTGCCGCGGGCCAGCCGCACGCTTCCCTCCGACATCCGGGTCTCCTTCGAATTCTTTCCGCCGAAGACGGTGGCGATGGAGGCGATGCTGTGGGAATCGATCAACCGGCTGGCGCCGCTGCGGCCGAGCTTTATGTCGGTCACCTACGGCGCGGGGGGATCGACCCGCGAGCGCACCCACGCGACGGTCGCCCGGCTCGCCAAGGAGGGCGTCGTCAAGCCTGCCGCGCATTTGACCTGCGTCGACGCGGCGCGCGGCGGGATCGATGCGATCGTGCAAGGTTATTGGGAGGCCGGGGTTCGCCACATCGTCGCCCTGCGCGGCGACCCACAGGAAGGCCTCGGGGCGAAGTTTTGCCCGCATCCGGACGGCTATGAAAGCTCCTGCGCGCTCATCGCCGGCATCAAGCGAATCGCCGATTTCGAAATCTCGGTCTCGGCCTATCCCGAGCGTCACCCCGAAAGCCTTTCGCTCGACGCCGACATCGATTTCCTGCGCGCCAAGGTCGACGCCGGCGCCAACCGGGCGATCACGCAGTTCTTTTTCGAAAACGAGATTTACCTGAATTACCTCGACAAGCTGCGCGCGCGGGGAATCGATATCCCGATCGTGCCCGGCATTATGCCGATGCAGAATTTCAAGCAGACTGCCGGCTTCGCCAAAAAGGCCGGCGCGAGCGTACCTCAATGGCTCGCCGATCGTTTCGAGGGATTGGATGACGACCCTCAGACGAGACGGCTCGTCGCGGCGACGGTCGCCGCCGAGCAGGTGCTCGGTCTCGTCGATCATGGCGTCCGCGATTTTCATTTCTACACCAACAATCGCGCCGATCTCGTCTATGCGATCTGCCATCTTCTCGGGCTCCGGCCAAAACTCGAACTCAAGGCTGCCGAATGACCCAAAGGTTCAATGGCGCGGCGACCCGCAAGGCTTTCCTCGACGCCGCCCGGGACAGAATCCTGGTGCTCGACGGCGCCATGGGCACGATGATCCAGGAGCGCAAGTTCAGCGAGGAGCAGTTTCGCGGCGAACGCTTCAAGGATTGGCCGAGCGACCTGCGCGGCAACAATGATCTTTTGAGCCTGACCCAGCCGCAGGCGATCGAGGCCATACACCGCGCCTATCTCGACGCCGGCGCCGACATCATCGCGACCAACACATTCAACTCGACGCGGATCTCGCAGGCCGATTACGGCATGGAGCAGCTTGTCGCCGAATTGAATTTCGAGTCCGCGCGCCTCTGCCGCACAGCCGCAGACGCCGCGCAGAAAAAAGACGGGCGTCGCCGCTTCGTCGCCGGCGCGCTGGGGCCGACGAGCCGCACCGCCTCGATCTCGCCCGACGTCAATAATCCGGGCTTTCGCGCCGTGAGCTTCGATGAATTGCGCGCCGCCTACGCCGAGTCGGCGACGGCGTTGCTGCAAGGCGGCACCGATATTCTGATCGTCGAGACGATCTTCGACACGTTGAACGCCAAAGCCGCGCTCGCCGGCGTCCATGACGCATTCGACGCGCTCCACGTCGAAGCGCCCGTGATGATCTCTGGAACGATCACCGATCTTTCCGGCCGCACTTTGTCAGGCCAGACGCCGGAGGCCTTCTGGCATTCGCTGCGTCACGCCAACCCTCTGACGATCGGCCTCAACTGCGCGCTCGGCGCGCGCGAGATGCGCGCCCATCTCGCCGAGCTTTCGCGCATCGCCGATACGCTCATCTGCGCCTATCCCAACGCCGGCCTTCCCAACGAATTTGGCCTCTATGATGAAAGCCCCGAATATATGGCGGGGCTGATCGGCGAATTCGCAGAGTCGGGCCTCGTCAATGTCGTCGGCGGCTGCTGCGGTACGACGCCGGCGCATATTCACGCCATTGCCGCGCGGGTGAAGGGCCTCGCGCCGCGCAAGATTCCGGAGATCGCGCCTTTGCTGCGGTTGTCGGGCCTTGAGCCCTTCACGCTGACGCCCGAAATTCCCTTCGTCAATGTCGGCGAGCGCACCAATGTCACGGGCTCGGCCAAGTTCCGCAGGCTGATCAAAGACGGCGATTTCGCCGCCGCGCTCGACGTCGCGCGCGATCAGGTGGCGAACGGCGCGCAGATCATCGACGTCAACATGGACGAGGGCCTGCTCGATTCCGAAAAGGCGATGGTCGAATTTTTACATCTTGTCGCCGCGGAGCCGGATATCGCGCGCGTTCCGGTGATGATCGATTCGTCGAAATTCTCCGTCATTGAAGCCGGCCTCAAATGCGTTCAGGGCAAGCCTGTCGTCAACTCCATCTCGATGAAGGAGGGCGTCGATAAATTCGTCCATGACGCCCGCACTGTCCGCGCCTATGGCGCCGCCGTCGTCGTCATGGCGTTCGATGAAAAGGGTCAGGCGGACACGCTGGAGCGTCGGGTCGAAATTTGTTCGCGCGCCTATGAGATTCTGACCGGGGAGGCCGGATTCCCGCCCGAGGACATCATCTTTGATCCGAACATTTTCCCGGTCGCGACCGGCATCGAGGAGCACAACAACTACGGCATAGATTTCATCGAGGCCGCGAGGCAAATCCGCGAGCGTTTTCCGCTCGTGCATATTTCCGGCGGCGTCTCCAATCTCTCCTTTTCGTTTCGCGGCAACGAGCCGGTGCGCGAGGCGATGCATGCGGTGTTTCTCTATCACGCCATTAACGCCGGCATGGATATGGGCATCGTCAACGCGGGCCAGCTCGCCGTCTACGCCGAGATCGAGCCGGAGCTGCGCGAGGCCTGCGAAGACGTCATTCTCAACCGCCGTCCCGACGCGACCGAGCGCCTGCTCGCCCTCGCCGAGGGGTTCAAAGGCCCGGGCGTCGAACGGGCCGAAAAGAACCTCGCCTGGCGCGAGGAGCCTGTCGCCAAGCGGCTCGAACATGCGCTGGTCAACGGCATCACCGAATATATCGACCGCGATGTCGAGGAAGCGCGCGCGGCGGCGAACAAACCCCTCGACGTCATCGAAGGGCCGCTGATGGCGGGCATGAATGTCGTCGGCGATCTCTTCGGGTCGGGCAAGATGTTCCTGCCGCAGGTCGTCAAATCGGCGCGGGTTATGAAACAGGCGGTCGCTTATCTCCTGCCCTACATGGACGAGGAAAAACGCTTGAACGGCGGCGGCGAACGCTCGAGCGCCGGCAAGATCCTGATGGCGACGGTGAAGGGGGACGTGCACGATATCGGCAAGAATATCGTCGGCGTCGTCCTCGCCTGCAACAATTACGAAATCATCGATCTCGGCGTCATGGTTCCCGCCGCGAAAATCCTCGCCGCGGCGCGCGCGGAAAACGTCGACGCGATCGGCCTATCGGGGCTCATCACCCCCTCGCTCGACGAGATGTGCTTCGTCGCCGCGGAGATGGAGCGCGAGGGCTTCGATCTGCCGCTGCTCATCGGCGGCGCGACGACGAGCCGGGGGCATACGGCGGGGAAGATCCATCCGAATTACGCGCGGGGCCAAGC
>DAITNE010000015.1:1370-14019 GCA_036834765.1 Methylocella sp. | reverse complement strand
GTTCGCGAAGCGCCGGTCGCGCATGGCGTCGAGCGCCGTACCGTCGGCGGCGACGACATGCACCGCGCCATCCGTCTGCCACAAGGCGGAAGGCTGGCGCTCCTCGACCTCGATCAGCAGGCGGTCGGGATAGAATTTGGTGACCGCGGCCTCCTTGACGAGCGGAAGCTTTTGCAGTCTCTCGCGCACGCTCGCGACATCGAGGAAGGGCAGCGAATTGCGCGGTCCGATTCCGGCTGTCGAGAGAATTTCGGCCTCGCTCAATTCGCTTTCGCCGGCGATCGTCACCGCCTTGATGCTGAGCCCAAGGGCGCGCGCGAGAATGTCCGCCGGCTCGCCCTTTTCGGCGACGAGGGCCGCATAATGGCCGCCCTTCACGGCGCCATAGACGCCCGTCGACAGAAACAGCCCGGCGACGAAACAGAAGGTCGCGCCCGGTCCGCTTAGCCGTGCGAGAATGCGCTGATAGAGGCGGTTCCTCGATCGCCTCGCGCGTGGACGCGCCTGGAGGCGAGCGGCCTCCGGCGCGCGCCGGGTCAAGACGCCGCCCGCAAAGGCAGGAAAGTCTAGGGCCATCGGCGCGGATCCGCCCTGCGTCAATCTCAACGATCGCAGGAGGCGTCTTCGACCATCCATCGAACAAGCTCACCAAAAGACACGCCGGCATATGCGGCAATCTCGGGCACGAGGGAGGTCTCGGTCATTCCGGGCTGGCTGTTGACTTCGAGCACGACGAGCTCGCCCGTTCCCCCGGGCGTGTCGTCGTAACGAAAGTCGGTCCGGCTTACCCCGCGACAGCCGAGCGCCCTATGCGCCACGAGGGCCAACTCTTGTACATTTTGGTAAACAAATTCTTTAAGATTCGCCGGAAGGAGGTGGATCGAGCCGCCCTTGGCGTATTTTGCGTCATAATCGTACCAACCGCCGTCGGCGGCGCGGATCTCGATTACGTCATAGGCCTTGTCGCCGATGACGGCGCAGGTGAGTTCGCGCCCGGCGACGAAGCTCTCGACCAGGACCTCGTCGCCGTAGGGCCAGTCCTCGCGCGTCAGCTCCTGCGGCGGATGCGCGTGATCGGCCCGCACGATGATGACGCCGAAGGAGGAGCCCTCGGCGACCGGCTTCACCACATAGGGCGGCGGCAGCACGTGCCGGCTCGCCGCCTCGCGCCGGTCGACCGCGACGCCCCTCGCGAGCGGAACGCCGGCGGCGCGCAGAACGTCCTTGGCGCGATCCTTGTGCATGGCCAGCGCGGAGGCGAGGACGCCGGAATGGGTGTAGGGAATGCGCAGCATTTCGAGGACGCCCTGAATGACGCCATCCTCGCCATAGCGCCCGTGCAGGGCGTTGAAGGCGACGTCCGGGCGCAGGGCCGCGAGCGTGTCGCCGATCTTGCGATCGACATCAAGGCGCGTGACCTTGAATCCTTCGGCTTCGAGCGCCCTGGCGCTGGCTTCGCCCGAGCGCAACGAGACTTCGCGCTCGGCGGAAAGGCCGCCCATCAGCACGGCGACGTGTTTGGTCATGTCAGAGGTCCATTCGTTCTGGCTGGCGGCGTCTGGCGGTGCCGCAAACGATTCCGTCAGTCGGGACGCGCCCCGTTGGGCGCTTCTTCCGGCCGGCGGCGCAGGATGAGGGTTTTACAATACGACGGTCAAGCCAGTGGCGGCGTTCTATTGCCCCGCGCCCGGCGTCTCGTGCCCGCCGACGCCGAAAATCTGGCGGAAGATGCCGGGCGCGATCGCGGACAGCGGATTGATGCTGAGGGTCGGCGAACTGATCTTGCCCTCGACGCGGTAATTGACCCCGATCAGGCCTTCGTTGGTTCCGCCGCCGAGGATCGCGCCGAACAGCGGAATTTTCGAAAACAGATTATTGACCGCATAGGCCGGCACGAACGTCCCTTTCATGTCGACGCCGTCATGCGCGAAATCGAGCCAGCCGTCGACGGTGAGGCCGAGCGTGTCGCCGTTCATGACGCCATCGTTCATAAGCAACCGCGTGCCGGCGCGCTCGAAACGCACCTGCAGCCGGTTGAAAGCCATCGCCCCAGAGTCGATTTTGCGCGGCTTGCCCGAGGCGTCGTTCGGCGGCACGCCTTCCGCCACGAGCCTTCGCAGCGCCGGCTCATCGCGCAGGACGAAGCCGTCGATGGTCAGGAGGCCGGAGAGAGAGGGCGGCCCGATCTGCATATTGGCCACGAGGCGGCCGTTCTCCATATGTTTATAGAGATCGGTGAACAAGAGGAGCGATCCGGCGTCGTCGGACAGGATCATCAGCCGCGATGCGTTCGCCGGCCCAGTCAGATTGCCCGAGACCGTGTCGCGTCCAAACCGTCCGTCGAAAGAAAGCTGCCTGTACTGATCGCCCTGCTTCAGCATCTTCATTTCGAATCCGCTCAGCACCTGCTTGTTGTAGCCGCTGAGCAGGGTCGATTTGATGTCGTAATCAATCTGCTTGATCGGCGAAGCCGCCGACGTGGACGAAACGGCGTCCGCCGGCGTTCCGGCCGCCGCCCCCGGCGCGGGCGCGCTGGGCTCGGCCGACGAGGCGAACAGGGTTTTCAGGAACGGTCTGGCGTCGACGGTCGTGCTCCTGATCATCACCTTGAGCGTGTCTCCGACGCGGAGCGCATCGATTTTCGCGTCGTCGCCGGGGGAGAACTTGACCTGCGAGAATTTGGCGCTCTGCAGCGATTGGTCGGGACCGAGCACGATCGCGCCGCGCGCCAGGATCGTGCCGGCGTCGAGAGCAATCTGGTCGAGCAGAGTCTGGCCATTGGCGATTGAGAGCGAGAATTTCGCCCTGCCGGGGCGCCCGGGCGGTTTCGACGCGCCGGGCCATTCGATGCCGGTGTGGGTGAGGTCGAGTTCGACATCTGCCTTGATGTTGTCGGTCGCGCCGAGCGGGGCGCTGACGGCGGCGCTGATCGGACCGCTGATCCCGGGCACGCCGTCAAGGCCCTGTTTGGCCCTCGCAGCCTCGTCCATAGTGAGATGAACCGTCGCGAAGGCGCCCTTGCCCGCGGGCTGCGTCATCTCCACCGTGGCGGGCGCGCCGAACATGCGCCCCTGCCCGCTCGCCTTGAGGCCGCCAGGGTCGACGACGACATTAAGGGTCGCTGCTTCGAGCGCCTCTTTGCCGAGCAGATTCTCCGCCGTGAAATTGGCGACCGCCGCGTTGATTTTGAGGCTGGTGTCGGACGGACCCATGTTGGGCTGGAGATTGAGGTCGATTTCGAGCTGGCCGTCGACCTCCCCTTTCAGCGTCGATCGATCGAGCGGCAGGCTGGCGTAGGGCTTCAGCGCGTCGCGCGAAAGCATATCGCCAATCGCCTCGACGCTGCCCGTGACTTTGGTGACGATGGCGGCGGGCGTCGGCTTTTGCGACGCATCGGGGATGTGGAACGTCCCCCCCGCCGCGGTGGTGAGCACGCCGACGCCAGCGTCGACCATGCCGACGCTCGTCGTCGTGAAGGTGGTGGTGCGGCCGGTGACGTGCCCGACCCCATCGACGCCGGTCAATGGCGGCACGCCGGCGAGGAATTCGACGCTTCCGTTCGCAACGCTGAAATCGATCAGCAGGCTGTCGTCGGGCGGCGCGTGTTCGTCACGCATCGCGGCGAGATCGGCGGCGTTGAAATCGAACTGCATCGTCCCTTTCTGGATTATCCCCTGTTTCACATGGTCGAGCAGATAGGATCTGACCGGGGCGACGAGGAAAGACGGCCACAGCCGCGCGACGACCGCAATCGGCGTTGGATCGAGCGAGGCGCCGAACCGCATCCGCGGGCCGTTTGTCCAATCGACGTCGCCGGCCATTGCGAAACCGGCCTGCGGACCTCCGGCCATCAACCGGTCGACGACAAATTTCTTCTCGGCAAGGAAAAGCCGGGCGGTCAGCGCGACATAGTCGACGACGACCGTCTTCTGGGCCGGCCGGTCGGGCGCGGCGATCCAGGGGTCGACATTCTGAATGTTGACGAGCCAGGGGTCTCCCTCGCGCTCCGGCAGGGCGACGAAGCCCGATACGGCGCCCTTCGTATCGCCCGAGATGAGTTTCACCGGATCGACGACGATGCGCCGCGCGGCGCCATCCCAATGTAGGCCGCCATGAATGGAATCGACCATCATGGGTTCGTCCTTGGGATCGTCCCAACGAAAATATCCAGCGCCGAAATCGAAATTGCCGACAGCTTCCGAAAGCACGCCGTCGGGACGCAGGCCGACGGTGAATTTCGCCGACAGGGGCATGTCGAAATCGGCGCCGATCGAGCGCGCACCCGTCGCCAGAAGAATTTCGTCGAGCGACAGATTCTGCAGCGACAGCATCAACCGGCGCGCCGCGTGCGGCGCTCCGCTGGCGAGGCCGTTCGCCGACCAGCGTCCATTGGGTCCATCAACCGACAGGTTGAACGTCGTCGCGCCGGACCTCCGGTCGAAGCTGAGATTGACGCCGTCGAATGTCATCTGCTGGTGCGCGGAGCGATCGTCGATCACGACGCGCCCGCGTGCGATGCCGACGCGATCGATGGCCGCGATCTGGCTATCAGGATTGGTCAGCGCATCGAGCAGCAAGCGGAGCGCCGACGCCATTTGCCTGACGAGCAGCGCGCGCGGCTTCGACTCGGCCGGCGCCCCCACATTCTGCCCTCCCGCGCCTTGAGCGGGCGCGGGCCGCAGCAGATCGCCCGGGGCGCCTTCCTTGACAAGCTGATCGGCGAGCGGCGGCGTGAGGGTGACGGTTTCCTCCGAGCCGGGCGCGATCGGTTGTGCGATCGAGCCATTCGGCAAGAGGGCGAGGCGCACTTCGACATCGAAGACTTCGAGCCTCTTCGGAACCACGCGTCCGGCGATCAGCGGGAGGAGCGCGACCGACACTTCCGCGCGGGGAGCGGTCAGAATCGTTCGCCCGGAGCTATCCTTGAGCGTCAGGCCGTCGACGCTCAGCGTCGGCGCAAGGCCGTGCCTGCTCATCGCCGTCCGCCCGAGGCTGAAATCATAGCCGCGACCGAAGCGCTGATCGAGGGCGCTCGCGATGCGCGGGCCAAGGCCGTCGATCGCCATTGGCCCCTGCGCGAGACGCGCGACGAGAAGGCCGCCGCACAGGAGCGCGAGCAGAAGAGCGCCGATCACGAGATAGCAGGCCGACCAGGCGAAAGCGGTGAATCGGCGCGGCCGTCTCAGCCGCGGCGAAGCGAGGCCCTTCGCCGCCCCCACGGAAAATGCCCGCGCCGCGCTTTGCGCTGCGGGCGATTCCTCACGATGCTTCACCAACCGCTCGCGGCCTTTCCAATGCAAGCTGAAGCTGGAAACTTCACCATTACGCGAATATACAGGCCCTGCCGGAAGAAGGCCTCGTTACGCGGCGACCCCGGACGCCGTTTCCAAGATAGACCCCTGCACGTCACGGCCGCGTGGGCTACATTTTTTCGCCAGACCCTGGCCGCGGGAACGGCGCGCCGAATCGCGGGCAAGGCTTTGATTGGAACCAGCGCGTCGGCGCGGCCCGACCAGAAAAAAATCCACGACGCCCTCGAAAGAAAGATCGATGACTTTTCAATGCGACGAAAGGAAGGCGACATGAGCAAGCAACCCGACGCGAAGACGAAACCTGGCCCTGGCGGCCCGGCGCCCGCTTTCGCGCTGCCGGTCGACGGCGGCGGCTCAGTCTCGCTGCAAAGCTTCAAAGGCCGCAAACTTGTCCTTTATTTCTATCCCAAGGACGACACCTCCGGCTGCACCAAGGAAGCGATCGACTTCAATTGCCTCAAAGCAGAATTCGACAAGGCGGGCGCGGCGATTCTCGGGGTTTCGCCGGATGCCGTGGCAAGCCATGCGAAGTTCAAGGTAAAGCATGGCCTCGACATTGCGCTGGCCTCGGACGAGACCAAGGCGATGCTTGAGGCGTATGGCGTCTGGCTCGAAAAAAGCATGTATGGCCGCAAATATATGGGCGTCGAGCGAACGACGCTTCTCATCGATCGCGCAGGCGTCATCGCCAGGGTCTGGAACAAAGTGAAGGTTCCCGGCCATGCGGAAGCGGTGCTGGCCGCCGCCAAAGAATTGCCTGAGCGAGAGCTTGTCCGGCGCCTACAGCCGGGCTTGCTCGAAACTGACCTCGTTCGCGGAAACTGACGCATATGCTTGATCACAACTCATACGGGAATTTAATATAGGCCCGCTGGAGTTTGGCGCGCGCAATTTCCCGGACGGAGCAGCGATGCAGGACAGAGGCTTAATCGACGGGCGCGAACGCGCGCTGTCCAGAAAAATCGCGGCAAGCCGGTTTGGCGGCAAAACCCGCTCCAACGGCTTCGCCGGCGATCGCAAGCTCCGAGCGGCGGCGGACCTTTCGGCGGTCGATTCCGCGGCGGTTTACCTTGCCCATATGACGGACGAATTGGCCAAACTCGCCCGCTGCGCGGGACTCGATTTATTGAGTTACCTGCTCGATATGGCAAAGCTCGAGGCGGTGAGCTGCGCGCGCGCGGAGATGGTCGAACTCCCGCGGCGCAGCGAGGGCTGACCGGCGCGGCCGAGGGTTCCTCAAGGCCGCGCGGAACACCCACTCCGCCTCAGAATGGGTTCCAGGTCGATGTCGGCGTGAATTTCAGATAGCTGACGTTGAAACCGAGGCGCGCGCCGACGCCGGAGCGAATCGGTACCACATAGACGTCATCGTTGATCAGCGCCGTCATGCCGAAACCGCCGACGAGATAGGCTGAGCCGTCGACGCCGCCGAACCGGCGGAAAATGGCGTTTGTCGCCGGAAGATTATAGACCAGCATCATGGTCCGGTCGCCGTCGGCGCCGGCGTCGAGCCCGAGCGAAGGTCCCTGCCAGAAGACCCGCAGATCGCCCGCGTTGCGCGTGTGCATGACGCCTTCGCCATAGCGTACGCCGCCAATGAAGGCACCGGTCGCTTCCTGGCCCAGAATGTAGCCATTGGGCTTGCCCCAACGGTTCGTCGCCGATTCGACCACCTCGGCAAGGCCGCGCGAAATCGAACCAAAGAATTTGTGGCCGTTCGCCACGATCTCGTCCGGCGCGTAGTCGGCTGGCCGGTCCGGCAGCTGATCGGCCAGAGCCGCGAGCGGCCGAAGGCCGATCAAGGAAACGCCGGACGCGAGCGCCGCCCATTGCAGCGTCGCCGCTCTTCGCGATAGCATATGCAATCCTCCGCCTGTAAGCCTCGTGGATTTAATCGCGAGTTTTGGCAGAAGTGCGTTAAGGAAACGTTGAGAAGGCGACGCGCGACAAAAGCGCCGAGAGCCAAGCCGCTTCAAGGCTGAATGGCGGCGCGATCGCCCCAGGCGACGAAGGGGCCGTTCCTGAACTGCGCGCCCGACTTGCCATATCGCAGCGGATGATGCTCGCCGTCGAGGACGATGCCGCCGGCCGCGCGCAAAACCGCGTCGCCCGCCGCCGTGTCCCATTCCATCGTCTGGCCGAAGCGCGGGTAGACATCGGCGTCGCCCTCGGCGACGGCGCAGAATTTCAATGAGGATCCGGCAGTGCGGCGCTCCCTGATCGGCAACTGCGCGAGGAAAGCCTCCGTCTCGGGATCCGAATGAGAACGGCTCTCCAGCGCCGTCAATCCTTCGGAAGGAGCCGCCCGCACATGGATCTCGCGGCGCTGCGCCCGGGGCGGCAGCGCCTCGCCTGGCGCCACCGCGCAGGAGGTGGCGGTTGCGCCGCCGATCCAGAGTTGTCCAAGGGCCGGAGCATAGACGACGCCGGCCAGCGGCGCGCCGTCGACGATCAGCCCGATGTTGATCGTGAACTCGCCATTGTGATTGAGGAACTCGCGCGTGCCGTCGACAGGATCGACGAGAATGAACGTCGTGCCGGCCACCGTCTTCTTACCGTTCGCCGCCGCCTCTTCCGCGAGAACGGGGAAACTCGGCAGCCGCTCGGCGAGGCGCCCGAGGATGATCGCCTCGGCATATTCGTCGGCGTCGCAGACGGGGCTTTTGTCGGGCTTGCGCCTGGCGTGGCTGTCCGATGCGTAGACCGCCATGACCGCGACGGCGGCCTCCAGCGCGATTTCGGCGAAAATATCGGCGATTGCGTCCTGGTCGATCGGCGCGCCGCAATCCGGCGCTTCGGCGAGCAAAGGCTTCGTTTCAATAGACATGAAGTTCCAATAGGTTCGGCGCCAGAATCCGTGCGCGCCAAGCGCTCGCCCATGCGGCGCTCCCTCAGCCGCCGCAAAAAATCAATCAGCGCTAAAACTAATGTAAAGCGCCAGAGTGGGATATAAAGTACTTTTCGATTCTTTAATAAATCGCTTTAGGAAAAGTGATGAGTCGCCGGCCCGGAAATGTACCGTATCTTGGAGATGCATGACGGAATCTCCGTCCCCGTCAGCCTTGAACGCGGTCTCGCTTGACCTCGACTGGAGCCCGCGCCCGAAGGGCGGATTGTCAAGCCGGCGCTTTGGCGCTTTCCATCAGCGCAACGAAGCGGTGAAAGAGATAATGGCTGTCGCGCGGGCCAGGCGAGGCTTCCGGATGATGCTGCACTGAAAAGGCCGGCCGATCGGTCAGTTCAAGCCCGCAGTTCGATCCATCGAACAGGGAGCGATGGGTTTCCCGCGCATTCTCCGGCAGGCTCGAGGCGTCGACCGCGAACCCATGGTTCATGGAGACGATCTCGACCTTGCCCGTGGTGAAATCCTGCACCGGATGGTTGGCGCCGTGATGACCCTGGCTCATTTTGAGCGTCTGGCCGCCGAGCGCCAACGCCAGCATCTGATGGCCAAGGCAAATGCCGAAAGTCGGGATCTTCCTGTCGAGCAGGGCCTTGATCACCGGAACGGCGTATTTTCCTGTCTCCGCGGGATCGCCGGGGCCGTTCGACAGGAAGACGCCGTCGGGCGCCAGGGCGAGGATCTCCTCGGCCGTCGCCGTCGAAGGCGCAACGGTCACACTGCAGCCGGCCTCGGTCAGCAGCCGCAAGATATTGCTTTTGATCCCATAATCGATCGCGACGACCTTAAACTTGGCAGGGCCCGCGCGGCCGTAGCCTTTTTCCTGCGTCCAGGCCGATTGCGTCCATTCGTAGCGCTGCGTCGAGGCGACGCTCGGCACGAGGTCCATGCCTTCGAGACCCGGCCACGCCGCCGCTTTCGCGCGCAGAGCCTCAACGTCGAAAACGCCGTCGGGGGAATGCGCGATCACGGCGTTCGGCATGCCGCGCTCGCGAATGCGCGTGGTCAGCGCGCGCGTGTCTATGCCGCAAAGGCCGATGATTCCCCGGCTTTTGAGCCAGGCGTCGAAATGGCGGGTCGAACGGTAGTTCGAGGGATTCGTGATCGGCGCGTGGATGACGACGCCGCGAACGCCCGCGCTCGCCGCGCGGTTCGCCGTCTCGATGTCATCGTCATTGGCGCCAACATTGCCGATATGCGGAAAGGTGAAGGTGACGATCTGCCCCGCATAGGATGGATCGGTGAGGATCTCCTGATAGCCGGTCATGGCCGTATTGAAGCAGACCTCGCCAACGGCTTCGCCCGTGGCGCCAAGCCCGGTCCCCTCCAGAACGAGGCCGTCGGCGAGAACGAGAAGCGCGCTCACGCGGGGCTCCCGCCAGAAACCCAGCGCTTTTTCTTGATCCTGCGTCATGCTCGCTCTACACCCATGCGCTCGCCGCCCTGCGGGGGCCGCCTGACTTTGGTTAAGGCCTATCTGGGGCTTTGGACGGCGCGAAGCTAGAGGCGCCCCGAGCCAACGTCAATTCTCGTGAAGAAAAGGCAATGAATTCATGCGCGAAAAATTCATGAGCGAGCTGAAGCTTGCGATGAAGGCGGGCGAAAAGCGCCGCGTCGATACGATCCGCATGATCACGGCGGCGCTGAAGGACAAGGACATCGAGGCGCGCGGCTCAGGCAAGACGGTCGGCGAAGACGAGATTCTGGCCCTGCTGCAGAAAATGGTGAAAAGCCGTCAGGAATCGCTGGAGATTTACGAAAAAGCCGGACGCGCCGAACTCGCCACGCAGGAGAGCGAAGAAATCGCAATCATCCGCGGCTTTCTGCCCGAGCCGCTCGATGAAACCGCGGTCGAGGCGGCCATAGCGCAAGCCATCGCCGAGTCCGGCGCCGCCTCAATCAAGGACATGGGCAAGGTCGTCGCGGCGCTCAAGGCCAAATATGCGGGCCGAATGGATTTTGGGAAAGCCAGCGCTTTGGTCAAAGCGAAGCTCGGCGCCTCAGGCTGATCCGCTCACCGCTTTTTTCTGCAAAAGAAGCTCCAGCTCCTCCGGCGCCATATGCACGAGGTTCTCCTCGGCCGGAAAGGCGCCGCTCTGGACATCCTTAACATAAGCCCGCGCGGTCTCGGCCATTAGCGCGCCGACTTCCCCGTAGCGCCGGTTGTGGCGGAAGTTTTTTGGGCCGAAGCCTAGGACGTCGGTGATGACCAGCACCTGACCGTCGGTCTTGTGCCCGGCGCCGATCCCGATGGTCGGCGCCTTAACGGATCGCGTCACTTCAGCGGCGACCTCCTCCGGGATCATTTCGAGGAGGAGGAGCTTCATTCCGGCCCGATCGAGCGCGGTCGCATCGGCGAGCAGTCTCAAAGCCTCCTGCGCCGAGCGCCCCTTCACGCGTTTTTCGAGGTGGGTCTGCGGCTCCAGCCCCAAATGGCAGCAGACGTCGATCGAGGCCGCCTCAAGCGCCTCCAGGATGGCGAGATGCGCGCCCTCGAACTTCACGATGTCGGCGCCGGCCGCGACGAGTTTTTGCGCGTTGGCGACGGCGGCGGCCGGCGAATCATAGGTTTGAAACGGCAGGTCGCCGATGATCGTCGCCTCGGGCGCGCCGCGGCGGACGGCCGCGATATGATGGCGCATGTCGGCCAGCGTCACCTCGCGCTCGCTTGCATAGCCGAGCATGTTCACGCCGACGCTGTCTCCGACGAGGATGATGTCGACCCCGGCTTCAGCCTCGGCCCGGGCCGTCGGGGCGTCATAGGCGGTAAGGACGGCGATTTTCGCTCCCCGCCGCTTCATCTCAAAAAAATGCGCGGCCTTGCTCATCGGTGGGCCTTTCCGGAAGCCTGAAGCGCAGGCCCCTCCGGGACCGGACGCCATCTCAGAATCACGCTATATATAGGTTGAAGGCGAGCCCATGCCGCGTGGACGGATGCTTGCGGCGCCGCCACTGCTCCGCTCGAGCTTTAACCCTGTGGATGGCGGGGATAAAGCCCCAATTCGTCGACCGGCACGCAAAGAATCCGCGACAACACCGACATGCGCTTTCCGCCTTCCTTTCTCGACGACGTCAAGGCCCGGCTTCCCGTGTCGGACGTGGTGCGCCGGCGCGTCAAACTGGTGAAGGCGGGGCGCGAATGGAAAGGCCTGTCGCCTTTCAACACCGAAAAGACGCCGTCTTTTTTCGTCAACGACCAGAAAATGGCCTGGTTCGATCTCTCGGCGGGCAAGAACGGCAATATTTTCGACTTTGTCATGGAAACCGAAGGGCTGACCTTTCCCGAGGCGGTGGAGCGCCTCGCGGGCGAGGCGGGGTTGGCGCTGCCCCGCATCTCGCCCGAAGCCGAAGTACAGGAACAGCGGCGCGCCGGGCTGCATGAGGCGCTCGACATGGCGGCGGATTTTTTCTCCGCGACGCTGAATGGGTCTTCCGGCCGGCCGGCGCGGGAGTATCTGGCGCAGCGCGGCGTCGCACCGGACGCGCAAAAGCAGTTTCGCCTGGGCTTCGCCCCGCCCGAGAAATACGCGCTCCGCGACCATCTCGCCGCCAAGGGCGTCGCCAAGGAGACGATGATCGAGGCCGGACTTTTGATCCATGGCGAGGATATCGCCGTCCCCTATGACAGGTTCCGCGACCGGATCATGTTTCCCATCGCCGACCGCTCCGGCAGGCCGATCGCATTCGGCGGCCGCGCGCTCGCAAAGGACGCCGCCGCCAAATATCTGAATTCGCCGGAGACGCCGCTCTTTCACAAGGGCGCGGTGCTCTACAATCACCATCTCGCCCGCAAGGCGGCGCACGCGTCCGGAAGGGTCGTCGTCGTCGAGGGCTATATCGACGTGATCGCGATGGCGAGCGCCGGCTTGGCCGAGACGGGGGCGCCGCTCGGCACGGCCCTGACGCCGGATCAGGCCGGGCTCTTATGGAAGATGGCCGAGGAGCCGATCCTTTGCTTCGATGGCGACAGGGCCGGGCGAAAAGCCGCCTATCGCGCCATCGATATGGCTTTGCCTTTGATTGGGCCCGGACGATCGTTGCGCTTCGCGCTGCTGCCGGAGGGTCAGGATCCGGACGATCTCATCCGGTCCGGCGGCGGGCACGCCATGACGGAGCGCCTCTCCCAGAGCCTTGCGATGGCCGATCTGATCTGGCTTCGGGAAACCGAGGCCCAAGACCTAGCGACGCCGGAACGGCGCGCCGGCCTCGAGCGGCGCCTGCGCGAGATCGCGCAGGAAATCAGCGACGAGACGCTGCGGCGCTATTATCAAGCCGATTTCAAGGAGCGCCTTTACAAACTGTTCGGCCAGCGGCGGGACCCCATGATGGCTCTGATCCGGAGCACAGAACGGTTCAGATGGACGCGTTGAACTCGGGCATCGGACTGAAGGTGGGGACTTGGAACCTCAACCGGGATAAGCCACTGTGGCGGCAG
>DAITNE010000015.1:0-1360 GCA_036834765.1 Methylocella sp. | reverse complement strand
GGCGGGGTCCGCAAGCGGCTTTCGGCCCACGACGCGGTTTTGAATGGGCCCGCGAGGACGCCGGACGCGCTCCGCCGGTGGCTAGCGCCACGCTTTCGAAATCGCCCTTATTTCAAGCCGGAACATCGAGCTTGCTTCCGCGAGAAGCATTGATTTTGCTACTTTTACTCAATCACCCAGGGCTGGTGGAGCGTCATCTTGAAGCGATCGCGGAGATCGAATTCTCGAACGCGGAGGCGGGGGCTCTGCGCGACATTCTGCTCGATCGCGCGAGTTCCGGACCTATCGATGGAGAAGAAATCCGCCTTGCCGCCGCGGGCGCGGGCTTTGCGACGATTGTGCAAAGGCTCGACGCGCTAGCCGCACATTCGACGCATTTTTACCTAAAAAGCAGTTCAGCTGAGGCGGATGCCGAGGAAGTTCTGAGACAGGCGCTGACCTTGCATCGGCGCGCCCGCACGTTACATAAGGACATGAACTCGGCCGAAGCCGCTCTCGCTCAGGATCCAAGCGACGCCAATCTGGCGCGCCTCAAGGATATTCAGGAGCAATTGCTGGCGCTGGGCGGGACGGAGGCGACAATTGAGGGTTTTGGGGCATCCTCTGGCCGCTCGGGTGGGACTTTATGACGGCGGGTTTTGACTCCCGCAATTTTGGTCATGTACAAGGACGAAAGCTGAGGCTGCGGGCGACGTCCAGCGGCGGCGGCGTTTAATGTCGTTTCCGGGCCGGATTTGGTTCGGGAAATGGCTCTCAGCTCAGAAAACTTGAGGTCAATTCCGCATTGGCGGCTTGACGAACGCTGGCGGTTTCACGAATTGAGTCAACACGATCGCGACGTCATCGCCAATCTACCGCCCGGCAGGGCGCAGACCCCTCGAAGAGCGATCCGGCCGTGGCGGCCGATCGCGGCTTTTGGATAAGGCTAGTTCTCATTCTTGTTCTTATTCATCTTGCATCGTGAAATTTTGTCCGGGCGGAAGCCTCCCGAGAGGCGAGTTCAGGCTTTGAGGCGCGCTTTCGAACGCGAGACGGCTGTGAGCCGGCCGAATGTCAGTCGAATTTGTTCTAAAGGCGGAGGCCGTTGATGGCGAAAAAGGACAGCGAGAAGACCGAGGCGGAAGGCGGCGCGGTCGAGACCGCGGACAGCCCCCTGCTCGATCTGTCGGACGCCGCCGTCAAGCGGATGATCAAAGCCGCCAAAAAGCGCGGCTTTGTGACTTATGCCGAGTTGAACGCCGTTCTGCCGTCTGAAGAGGTCAACTCGGAGCAGATCGAAGACATTCTGGCGATGCTGAACGAGATGGGCATCAACGTCGTCGAGACCGAGGAGCATGACGAGGCCGAGGGCGAGGAAGCC
>DAITNE010000014.1:0-14233 GCA_036834765.1 Methylocella sp. | reverse complement strand
CCTTTGGCGAAGCTTTAAGACCCGGCGTCAAAAAATATAACAGTCACGTGCCGACCAGCGCGACGCCTTGGCCGGGACGAAAATTCACGAACGATGTTTGGAATTGTACAGGGTCGGACGGCAACCAATCAAGCGCCGTCTGATGCGCCCCGCAACTTTAAGCTGCAAAAAAGGCGCCGTTTGGCGCCCGCGCAGCGAAGCCTCAGTCCGCCTTCCTCGCCACGGATCGCGCCAACTCGACGAATTCGCTCGGCATCATGATGATCGTCATGGTGTTCTGCTCGGCCCCGACTTCTGTGATCATCTGCATCCGCCGCAATTCGAGGCCGGCGGGGCTGTGCATGATGATTTCCGACGCCTGTCTCAGCAAGGCCGCGGCCTCGACTTCGGCTTCCGCCTTGATCTTGCGGGCGCGTTTTTCGCGCAACGCCTCGGCCTCTTGCGCCATCGCGCGCTGCATCGATTCGGGGATCTCGACATTGCGCATCTGCACGCGCTCGACCTTGACGCCCCAGGGCTCGGTCACGCGATCGATCGAGGCTTGCAGCGCCGCCGATATCGTCTCCTGCTCTTTCAGAACGTCATCGAGCGTGTGCTGGCCGATGACGCCGCGCAGCGAAGTGACGGCGACCTGAACGACCGCTTCGCCGACGTTCATGACCTCGATGACCGCGCTTCGCGGGTCGATCGTGCGCCGCCAGATCACGGCGTTGATCTTGACCGGCACATTGTCCTTGGTGATCGCCTCCTGCTGGGCGACCTCGGTCGTCATCGTGCGCAGATCGACGGTCTGTCCCCGATCGATGAAGGGAATGAGGTAATAGAGCCCAGGCCCGGCGGTGCGCCGATACTTCCCGAGTCGGAAAACCACCGCCCGCTCATATTGGTTGGCGATGCGGAAACCCGAAAGAAGGATAAGACCGGCGATAGCCAAAAAAATCATGGATGTGAAATCGGTTGGCATTATCCTCAAAAGCCCTCTCCCGCCGCCTCAGGGTTGCTTGCGCCACCACGTATCCAGCGTCGAACTGCCGGACGGCGAGCCGTAATGCGGCAGCTCTTTCGGCCGCGCCAGCGCCGCCGAGGCCGCGATCCACTGGTCCGGCGCATGGAATAGCGGCACAATGTAAAAGCCCGACAACAGGACGCGATCGTAGGCGCGCACGGCGGTGACGAACGCCTCGCGCGTGCGCGCGCCGAGAAGCGCGTCGATCAGGGCGTCGACCGCCGGCGACCGGACGCCCGCAAGATTGAACGAGGCTTCCTGGTCGGCGCTCCTCGAGCCCCAGCGCGAGCGCTGCTCATTGCCGGGGGACGCGGAGGCGAGCCAGCTTCCGATCATCATGTGGAAATCGAATTTCTGTCGCCGCCGCTGGTACTGGACTTCATCGACGAGCCGGACCTTGGCCGTGACGCCGATCCGCGCCAGCGAATCGGCGTAATTGAGGGCGAGGCGCTCCTGGCTGCGATCCTTCACCATGATCTCGAAGGCGAGCGGTTCGCCATCTTTGCTCAGGCGGCCATTCTCAAGCGCATATCCCGCCTCGCCCAGCAATTCGAGGGCGCGCTTCGGCATCGTCCGGTCATTGCCCGAGCCGTCGCTCACGGGCGGGCGCCAGCGTCCTTCAAGGATATCCTCGCGAACGGCGCCTGGAAACGGCGCGAGCAGCGCCCGCTCGGCGGCGCTCGCCGGCCGCCCGGTGGAGGCGAGTTCGGATTCGTCGAAAAAGCTCTGGGTTCGTTTGTAAAGGCCGCCGTAAAGGTTGGCGTTGATCCATTCGAAATCGAACATCAGGCCGAGCGCCTCGCGCACCCGGACGTCGGAAAAGAGCGGCCGGCGCAAATTGAAGACAAACCCCTCCATGCCCTTGGGGCCGCCGATCGGCAGGGCCTCGCGCACGTCCCGATGATCGCGCATGGCTGGAAAATCATAAGCGGTGAGCCACCGCACGGGGTTCGTCTCCTCGCGAAAATCAAGCAGACCCGCGGCGAAGGCCTCGAACAGGCTGTTGGCGTCGCGAAAATACTCGATGTCGATCTCATCGAAATTGAACAGGCCGCGGCGGTCCGGCAGATCCTTACCCCAATAATTGGGGTCGCGCTTCAGGATGAGGCGCTCGCCTGGCTTGACCTCGGCGATTTTATAGGGTCCCGAGCCGATCGGGACATCGAGGCTCGCATCGTCCCATTTGGCGACGTCGACCGCGCCCCGCGGCAGCACCGGCATCAGGGCGAGCGTCAGCGGCATTTCCCGGTCGCCGCCGGCGTCGATTTCATAACGCACGGTGAGCGGATCCGACGTTTCGATCGATTTCACCAGCGAAAAGGCGGCGCGATGCTGCGGGCGCCCGCGCGTCTTGAGCAGTTCGAAGGTGAAGCGAACGTCATCGGAGGTAATCGGCGCGCCATTGGAGAAATGCGCGCGCGGATCGAGCCTGAATGTCACGACGTTGCGGTCGGCGTCGGTCTCGATGGTCTTTGCGATCAGCCCGTAGAGCGTGAACGGCTCGTCGAGCGAGCGCGTCATCAGCGTCTCGAAAACATTGCCGTTCAATCCCTGCGCGGTCGATCCGGCCTTGAGGTTGAAGGGATTAAGGCTGTCGAAGGCGCCAAGAAAGCCGATTGAGACGCGTCCGCCCTTGACGGCGTCGGGATCGGCGTAGGGAAGGTGATCGAAGGTGTCGGGAAGCATGGGCTCGCCGTGCATGGCGATGGCGGGCTTTGGCTGCGCCGCGTCGGCGCGGGCGCCCGGCGGCTGCGCCGAAAGGGCGCCGACAAGCGCGCAGACGAGCGCCGCGATCGCGATGATTCGGGGCGGAGTCTTCTTCATCGCTGCGTTCTGGACCAATCGATCATGGGTGGCCGGCGGATCTCTTAAAGAACGAAGGGGGCGCAGGCTGAAGCGCCTCAAGATTGCAACGCGGACTTACCGGAAGCGGACTCGCCGGAAGCGGGCTTGCCAGATGGACGCATGTTGGTTAACCCCAGCGGCGCAGCAAAAATAAGACATAAGGGCCGGCGCTTGCCGGCGCCATCCTTGACGGCGCGCGCAATGTCGGTTTTGTCTTCGCCGGGACAATTCGACGTCGCGGATGCAGATTGCCGCTCCGGCGGGGATGTTTTTCCGGGAAGCCCGAACTATAAGAGCCGATCATTTGAAAGGAATTCTGATGTCTTTCTCGTTGAAACGCTTCGGCGCGGTTGGTTTGGCTGGCTTGTTCTTGCTGGCCGGTGCGGAAGCTTTCGCGCAAGCAAAAAAGCCGGCGCCCGCAAAACCCGCCGCCGCGCCAGCGGCCGCCCCGGCGCCGGCGCCTGCGCCTGCCCAACAAGCGCCCGCCGACCAGCCGGCCGCCGGATCGCCGGCGCCGCAGCCTGCGCCGCAGCAGGGACCGTTCAGGGTCGAACTGTCGCCGACGCAGAACGACTGGACCAAGGTCTGCGGCAAGGATCAGACGGCCAATAAGGAAATCTGCTATACGACCCGCGATTTCAGCGCGGAGAAAGACAAGCCGCCGGTGCTCGCGCTCGCCGTCTATGACGTCAAGGGCGACGATACCCGCGTCGTGCGCCTCTTGATGCCGGTCGGGCTCATGCTGCGGCCGGGGTTCCGCTTCTCGGTGGATAACGGCCAGCCGACGGAAGGCGCGTTTGAAATCTGCTTTCCGAACGGCTGCTTCGCGGAGGCGCGCGTCAAGGGAACGACCATCGCCGAGCTGAAGAAGGGCACGGTGATGAACGTCGACGTCAAGAACCAGGCGAATAACCTCGTCACCTTCGGGGTTCCGCTCTCGGGCTTCGATAAGGCGTTCGATGGACCGCCAATCGATCCGAAGGTCCTCGAGGAGCAGCAGAAGAAATTGCAGGCGGAGCTGCAAAAACGCGCGGAGGACGAGCGCAAGAAACTCGAAGCCGCGAAGCCCGACGCCACGGGCGGCGCCGCCCCGCCGGCAGCGGCCCCCGCGCCGGCTCCCGCTGCCCCGGCGGCTCCCGCCGCTCCGGCCAAGCAATAAACATCAGCTGCGAGCCGTGGCTGATTTCTCCTGGAGCATGATCCCGCAACCTTCGGGGATCATGCTCATATCTCCTTGTTTTAGTGTGATCTTACCCAAAAAGTCTGCGACCTTTTTTGGGTTCACGCGCTAGCGCTTGCCCTTCAATTCGACGGCGAATTTGATCAGGGCCGGGCTCGTCCCGATGCCCAGTTTCTGCTTGACGGCTGAGACGATATTCGCCGCCGTCTTGTAGCCGATCGCGAGAGCCGCTGCTATTTCAGTGAGGTTCTTGCCTTCGCCAAGCAGGGTCACGACCTGCCGCTCCCTTTCGCTCAAGTGTTGCAGCGGATCCGCGACCGGCTCCAGATTGGCCAGAGCAAGGTTTTGCGCCACCGATTGGCAGAGAAACACGGCGCCGGACAAAACCTTGTCGATCGCGTGCAAAATCGTATTGGGATCATCGTTCTTGGTCACATAGCCGCGCGCGCCGCGCTCGAGCGCGCGGGTGACGAAGGTCGCCGCTTCATACATGCTGAAAATGACGATGCGCGTCGTAGGGTTGTCGCGCAGCAGTTCCTCGATCACCTCGAGGCCGCCAACGTCGGGCAATTCGAGGTCGAGAATGATGACGTCGGGGGAAAAGCTGCGGTTCGCCGCGAGCCCAGCCGTCGCCGAACTCGCCTCTATCGCGTCGAAATCGGCCCGCCGCGCGAGAATGCGCAAACAGCCGTCACGAACGATCGGGTGATCTTCGATGAGCAGGATTTTGATGCGCTCAGTCATGAATGGCTGTCGCCTCCGCTCGCGTCGCGTCCGTTCTCTGGTCCATGATCTTTCGGGTCTCTCCCGCGGCTATCGGAATGCGCGCCTCGATCGAGGCGCCGCCCAGCGCCGAGGCACCGATATTGAGCCCGCCGTCGAGTTTGCGCACCCTTTCGCTCATGCCGAGGAAGCCGAAGCCAAATCTGAAATCGGGCGGCAGCCCGACGCCGTCGTCCTCGACGCGCAAGCGCATTTCCAAGCCCCCTCCGTCCAAGCCCCCTCCGGCCGCGGCGCAAACCTCCATCCGGACGCGAACGGCGCTCGCCTTCGAATGCCGCGCGACATTGGTGAGGCATTCCTGCACGATGCGATAGCCTGTCAGGCTGACTTCTTCGCTGAAGGTCTTGCCCTCGGCGATCTGGCCTTCGCCGGCGATCTCGATCGCGCAGGAGAAATCGCGGTGCTGCGCCCGCCATTGCTCGACCAGCTGGCGCAAAGCGTCGGTGAGGCCCATCTGGTGCAGAATGACCGGCCGGATGCGGTCGAGGATGCGGTAGTTCTGCTTCTGGATCGCATCGGCGAGAGCCGAAATCCTGTTCGCCCGCTCGACGATCTCGCGCCGTTGCCCCGCTCCGTCGGGGATCGACGACGCAGCCTCGACGATGCAGGAGGCGGCGGCCCTGATGCCGAACAACGAAGCGCCGAACTCGTCATGCAGTTCGCGGGCGAGCTCCTTGCGTTCCGCGTCCTGGATCGAGAGCAGGCGGTCGATCAGCAGATGGTTGTCGGCCTCGGATCGCGCGAGCGTCGCGGCGAGCATGTTGAAGCGCTCGCCGATGCGGCGCAATTCGGCGATCCTGATCTCGCCGACGCCGCCGAACTGGCCGCGACCCAGCCGGTCAAGTCCCTCGACCACCTGGCGCAAGGGCGCGAGGGTATGGCGCGCGGTTAGAAGAATGAGGGTGACGATGGCGATCGAGATCGCGGTCAGCAGCGCGGTCAGAAACAAAAGGCTTGACCAGATCTCGGCGATTTCGTCGCGAGACTCGCTCGTCATCACGATTTCGCCCCGCTCGGCGCCGCCGATTCGGACCGGGTAGGTTTTCACGATCGGCGGCTGTTGCAGCAGCTTCTCGAACCAGGCGGGCGCAGCCCCGCGCCTCGCCGGCTGGGCCGCTTCAAGCTTCGCCCGCGGGTCCGCCTCGCGCGGCTCCGAGTCCGCTGTCCCAGCGGGAAAAAAGACCTTGATGTGGCGGACATGCGCGAGGCCCTCGCGAAGACCGCGCAGCGCGTGGCTTTCGATTGCGCCGTCGGAGTTCTGGGCGTTGGCGAGATCGTTCAGAGCGTAGCGGATGAAATGGTCGCCAAGCGTCAGCCCGGATGCGATTTCGGACGCGATCCGGCTCTTTGCGTCGTAAAAGGCGGCGCCGATCGCTGTGGCGATGCCGATCGCCAGAATGCAGGAGGGGATGAGAATCAGCCGCAGTCTGATCGAGTTTTGCGCGGTTTGGTGCGGCATGGCGTCGTTTTCGGTCTGCTCGAATTCCGGCTCGAGGTTGCGGCTGACATGCGTCGGCGGCCCGGAGGTCCCGCCACCTATGCCCGGTTAACGGTTTTGTCGCAATAAATTGCATATCACTTGACGGCGCCAAGCGGCATGCGCGAAGTAGCGGCGTTTTTCAATAGCGGCAGTTTTGACGCTGGCGTCTCCCGATACTGGCCGGACGTCAGGGATCCCCCTTTGAAGATGGCGGCGCCATGACCGAAACCGGCGAAACGGAATCCGCGCCCGAGCGCGCGTCCAATCGCGAAGCCAGCCCTTCGCCGTGGCGGCGGGTCGTCGTCAAGCTTTCGGGCGAGGCGCTGATGGGCGGGGAGAGCCACGGCCTCGACATGGGGACCCTGACGCGGATCGCCGCCGATCTTTCGGGCGCCGCGGCGCTTGGGGTCGAGGTCGCGGTGGTTGTCGGCGGCGGCAATTTCTTTCGCGGCATCGCGGGAGCGGACAAGGGAATCGAGCGCGCGCGCGCCGATTCGATCGGCATGCTCGCTACCGTCATGAACGCGCTCGCGCTCGAATACGCCATCGAGAAGCAGGGCAAGAGCGCGCGGGCGCTCTCCGCCGTGCCGATGCCTTCGCTGTGCGAACCTTTTTCCCGGCAGGCCGCATTACACCACCTCGGCAAAGGGCGCATCGTCGTCCTGGCCGGGGGCACCGGCAATCCTTTCTTCACCACCGATACCGGGGCGGCGCTGCGCGGGGCCGAACTGTCCTGCGATCTCATCATGAAAGCGACGCAGGTGGATGGCGTCTATTCGGCCGATCCGAAGCGGGATCCCTCCGCAACCCGCTACGAGAGACTGACCCACGATGAAGCGATCGCGAAAAATCTCGCCGTCATGGATACCGCCGCTTTCGCGCTTGCGCGGGAGAACCGGATTCCCATAATCGTTTTCTCGATCCGCGAGCCCGGCGCAATTTGCCGGGCGCTGCAGGGGCAGGGCAAATTCAGTCTCGTCTCGCCCTGACCGGCCACAAGCGATCGTCGGCGACAAGCAACAAGCGGTCATGTGCGGCGCTTGCCGATCGGCTGAAGGCGCGCTATCTCGTTCGGCCATTTCCGCGCGCGCCTTCGCTTCCCCGGGACGCCTTCGATCGCGTCTGTGGGCGCGGCGCGCGGTCGCGAAGGACCATGCGCACACAGGCATCAGGGTTTCAGGGATGAACGCAGAATTCGATGTTTCGGACCTCAAACGGCGTATGCAGGGCGCGATCGCGACCTTGAAGCATGAATTGGGCGGCCTGCGCACGGGGCGCGCTTCGGCGAGCCTCATCGAACCCGTGCAGGTCGAGGCCTATGGTCAGGCGACGCCACTGAACCAGGTCGCGACGATCAGCGTGCCCGAGGCCCGCATGCTCTCGGTTCAGGTTTGGGACAAGGGCATGGTCGGCGCCGTCGACAAGGCCATTCGCAATTCCAATCTCGGTCTTTCGCCGACGGTCGAAGGCCAGATTTTGCGCATCCGCATCCCGGAGCTCAACGAGCAGAGGCGCAAGGAAATGGTCAAGGTGGCGCATAAATACGCCGAAGACGCCCGCATCGCGGTCCGCCACGTGCGCCGCGACGGCCTCGATACATTGAAGAAACTGCTGAAGGACAAGGCGATCAGCGAGGACGACGAAAAGAGGCACGAGAGCGAAGTGCAGAAAGCGACCGACCAGTGCGTCAGCGAGGTCGACACCGCGCTCGCCGCCAAAGAGCGCGAAATCATGCAGGTTTGAGTGGCGCCTTTTTGGTATAGGACGTTGCGCCGGGGCAGGCGCCTCCCATTTCGGAATCGACAGGACGCCGCCTTTTCGGGACAAATAACAAAGCTCTTCCAAACCAAATAACGAAGCAGAAATCCGAGGATGTTTTCGGTTTCCGCGACATCTCAAAATACGCTCGTCGCGGTCATAGTCGCGATTTATTGTCTTAAGGCGGTCGAGATTGGGACTTTCCGTGAAATTTTGCTTAAAGAAGTTGGGCCGCCGGCGAAGCCGCCGCGGACCGTTCACGACCAGGGCATCGTCATGCGGGGCATGATCTCGAACAAGCCGATCCTCGCGGCGGACCCGCGCCCGCGCGGCGTTCCGGCGCATGTCGGCGTCATCATGGACGGCAACGGACGTTGGGCGGCTAGTCGCGGGCTGCCGCGCATCGAGGGCCACAGGCGCGGTCTTGAAGCCTTGCGCGGCGCCGTCCGGGCGGCGATCGATTTCGGTCTCGACTATCTGACGGTCTACAGCTTCTCGATGGAGAACTGGAGCCGGCCGCTGGAAGAGGTCGCCGACCTGATGGGATTGCTGAAGCGTTTCATCCGCAACGATCTCCACGATCTCCATGACGCGAACGTCAAGGTCAAAGTGATCGGCCGGCGCGACGACCTGCAGCCCGACATTCGCGGCCTTCTCGTCGAGGCCGAGGAGCTGACGCGCGCGAATACGGGGCTGAACCTGATCGTCGCCTTCAATTACGGCGCGCGGCAGGAGATCGCCGCGGCCGCGCGCGCGCTGGCCGAGGACGTCGCGGCGGGCCGCGTCAAGCCCTCCGACATCGACGAGGCCTTTTTCGCCCAACGGCTCGACACCGCGGGCGTTCCCGATCCCGATCTCATCATTCGCACATCAGGCGAAAAGCGGCTCTCCAATTTCTTGATGTGGCAGGCCGCCTATTCCGAATTTGTTTTCCTGCCGATGCACTGGCCCGACTTCGACCGCAAAGCCTTCGCCGCCGCGCTCGCTGAATTCGGCTCCCGCGAGCGCCGCTTCGGCGGCGTGACCGCGGCGGACGAAAACGGCAAAGCGAGGAAATGAGCCACTTTCTCCAGACGCCGGTTCCCATTGCGATGCTGAACGACAGCGCCGCCCATCCGCCCGGCGACGACCCGCCTCCCCTGGGCGCTGGCGCCGAAACGCACCAACGCAGGCAGCGCCTCGCCGATCTTCTGCCACGGGTCGTTTCCGGGCTTGTCCTGGCAGCGGTGGCTCTCACTTCCGTTTGGCGGGGCGGCGTCATTTTCGCTCTCGCCTGGTTGGCCGCGGCTCTCGCCGTCGGTCTCGAATGGCAAAATCTGATTGGCGCCAGCCGGCTGCGCCTGCGCTTTCTGATCGTAGCGGCGGCGCTGGCGACGACGGCTTATTTTGCCGCGCATGGCGAGTTGGCCGCGGCGTGCGGAATCCTTGGCCTCGGCGGCCTCGCGGTGGCCCTCGCAGCGGGGCCAGGACGGCGGCTCTGGGCCTTCGGCGGCCTTGTCTACGCCGGATCGCTGATCGTCTCTGTCAACGCCCTCTATGCCGCCCCGGGGTTTGGCCCGCGAGCCATTTTCTGGCTTTTCGCCACCGTCTGGGGCGCCGATGTGTTCGCCTATTTCGGCGGCCGTCTGATCGGCGGCCCCAAGCTCTGGCCGCAGGTTTCGCCGTCGAAGACCTGGTCGGGGACGCTCAGCGGAGTATTCGCCGGCGCCTTGATCGGCGCTGTGATCGGCGTGCAGGGGCTGGACGGCGCACGATTCGCGGCGCCAATTTTCGCGCTTGGGCTCGTCGCGGCGCTGGTGTCGCAGGCTGGCGACATTTTCGAATCGATCGTCAAGCGCCGCTTCGGCGCCAAGGATTCGAGCGCCCTGATCCCCGGCCATGGCGGCTTCATGGACCGCCTCGACGGTTTTGTCGCGGCCGCCGCTTTCACCGCCGTGGTCGCAGCCCTGCATCGGCTGCCGTCAGCGGCGCCGGGTCTGTTCGATTGGTTCTGACTTTTCGTTTCGCCGCGTTTTCTCGACGCGAGGCGGCGGAGCGCCGGCGCGCAAAAGGAGCGGGCGCCGCAGAAAAGCCCCGGGTCGCCTGTAAATTGCGTAGGACCGGGATCGTTTCGGCGCCGTACCCTCCGATCGCAACGCCGTGCGGAAAAGACGTATAGTTGCCTTATTAGAGAATAATCCTTGTAAAACAACGCGAGACGGGACGGCATTGGAGCAGGTCACTCAATTGCGGAAGGCCGCGGTCGCCAATGTCCGACCACGCAGCGTTGTCGTGCTCGGCGCGACGGGCTCGATCGGCCAATCGACCGCCGAGATCATCGCGGGATCGGACGGCGCGTTCACGGTCCAGGCGGTCGCCGGCGGCCGGGATGGCGCGGCTCTGGCCCGCGTCGCGCGGCGCCTTGGCGCGAAATTCGCCGCGGTCGCCGACCCTGATGGCTACGCCGATCTGAAAGAGGGGCTGGCTGGAACCGCGATCGAGGCGGCGGCGGGGCCCGAGGCCGTCATCGCCGCGGCTTTGCAGCCCTCCGACATCGTCATGGGCGCCATCGCCGGAGCGGCGGGCGTCGCGCCGACCTTCGCTGCGCTCGCCGCCGGCCGCACCATCGCCCTCGCCAACAAGGAGTGCCTCGTCTGCGCCGGGCCGGCGTTCATGCGCCAGGCCGCGGCCTCGGGAACAAAGCTTCTGCCGGTCGACAGCGAGCACAATGCGATTTTCCAGGCGATGGGCGACGCCGAACCCGCCGCCATCGAGATGATCACGCTGACGGCCTCCGGCGGGCCGTTCCGGACCTGGACGCGCGAGGCCATCGCCAAAGCGACGCCCGAGCAGGCGCTGAACCATCCGAACTGGTCGATGGGGCCGAAGGTCACCATCGATTCGGCCGGGCTGATGAACAAGGGCCTCGAGATCATCGAGGCGCATTATCTTTTCGGCATCGAGGCGGCGCGGATCGACGTGCTGGTGCACGCCCAGTCCGTGGTTCATGGCCTCGTCGCCTTCACGGACGGCTCGGTGACGGCGGGCCTCGCCGCTCCCGATATGAAAGTCCCAATCGCCCATTGCCTGTCGCATCCAAACCGCATCGTCACCAAGGCGCGCCGCCTCGACCTAGCAAGCCTTGGCCAGTTGACCTTCGAGCGTCCGGATTTCGACCGTTTTCCCGCCTTGCGCGTCGCGCTCGACGCCTTGCGAACCGGCCGCGGCCTCCCCACTGTCTTGAATGCCGCCAATGAGATCGCGGTCGAGGCCTTCCTGAAAAGGCTCATCTCTTTTCACGAGATCGCCCAAATGGTGGAAGAAGCTTGCGAGGCGGCGCTCTCCGACGGCGTCGCGCGTGAGCCCGACTCGATCGCCGAGGCGCTCGCGATCGATGGGGCCGTGCGCGAACGGACGCGCGCGGCGCTCCGGCGGCATTGATCCCGTGGCGCGGGAGAACAGAAATAGCGGGCGCGATCGCCTCAAGCGTGAAGCGGGCGCGTCCAAGGAGCTGAAATGACGATTCTCACGCACATCTGGTCGGCCGGCGCCTATATCGTCCCTTTCATTTTCGTGCTGAGCCTTGTCGTGTTTTTCCACGAATTGGGGCATTTCCTCGTCGGCCGGTGGTGCGGCGTGAAGGTCGACGCCTTTTCGCTCGGCTTCGGACCGGAGATTTTTCATTTTCAGGACGGGCGCGGCACGCGCTGGCGCATCGGCGCGCTGCCGCTCGGCGGCTATGTCAAGTTTCATGGCGACGCCAACGGCGCCTCGATGACCGACGTCAGCGCCGCCGCCGCCATGTCGAAGGAGGATCGCGCGGTCAGTTTCTTCGCGCAGAGCGTCGGGAAACGCGCAGCGATCGTCGCTGCCGGTCCGATCGCCAATTTTCTTCTCGCAATCGTGATTTTTACCGGCATCTTCTACATCAGCGGGCGCGGCATGCTCGCGCCTCTCGTCGATAACGTCACGGCCGGAAGCGCGGCCGAAGCGGCCGGATTTCAGCCGGGCGACCTCATCGTCTCGATCGACGGTAAGAAGATCGAGAGCTTCGAGGACATGCAGCGCGTCGTGCAGACGGCGAGCGATACGGCCCTGACTTTCGACGTCGATCGTCAGGGCAAGATGGTCGAACTTGTCGCGACCCCGCGCCGGCGGGAGATCACGACGCCGTTCGGGACGACGCGGGTCGGCGTTCTCGGCGTCGAGACGCGCGGCAAGCCCGAAAACTGGCGCGTGCAGCGTTACGGCCTCGTCGAATCATTTACGCGCGCGACCTCCGAGACCTGGTATGTCGTGGCGCGCACGGGCTCTTATCTCGGCGGTCTCGTCACCGGCCAGGAATCGGCGGATCAGCTGTCGGGACCCATCCGGATCGCCGAGGTTTCCGGCGAAATGGCCAAGATCGGCATCGCGGCTCTGCTCAACCTCGCCGCCATCCTGTCGATCTCGGTCGGGCTGTTGAACCTCATGCCCATTCCCCTCCTCGATGGCGGACACCTTTTCTACTACGCGGTCGAGGCGGTGCGTGGCAGGGCCATGGGCGAAAAAGCGCAGGAATTCGGTTTCAAGATCGGCCTCACGCTCGTCGCGGGCCTGATGATTTTCGCGACCTACAACGACATTTTGCGTCTGACGCGGCAATTGATGCGCTGGGGTTGAAGGCGCGCGCCCGCATTTGATGTAAAACATTAACTTTAACGCTTAACCTTCTAATCACCGCAAAGCGTGTCTTGATCGCCACGCCTGCTGCAAAAGCGAGAATTTGAGCGAATCTTGATTTGCAGGCGGGGTCAAACCTTGTAGAAGCAGAGCTGAGGGTTTGCGCACCATCCGCTGTTATTCCCGATAAGCCAGTGGGAACAATTATCTGGCGTCCGGACAGCGGCCGGCGGCAAAGCACGTGGAGACCGGTCCTAAATGCAAGCAATGCGTCGCCAACTGAACCGGCTCTTCCTCGCAGCCCTGGTTTTTGCCTCTTTGATCGGCGCCGTGTCGGGAGCCTCCGCCACGGGCGTTTCCGTCAGCGGCAACCATCGCGTCGACACCGAAACGGTCGAATCCTATTTCACCGGCTCCGATGAGGACGCCGTCAACAAGGGCGTGAAGGCCCTCTACGCCACCGGGCTGTTCTCTAACATCCGGGTCAGCCGCGAAGGCGGCCGCGTCGTCATCGTCGTCACCGAAAACAACATCATCAATCGCGTCGCCTTCGAGGGCAACAGCAAGATCAAGACGGAAACCCTGACGACCGAGGTGCAATCCAAATCGCGCGGACCCTATAGTCAGGCGACGGTCGATGCGGACATCGAGCGGATCAAGGACGCGTATCGCCGCTCCGGCCACGCGGCTGCCAAGGTGACGTCAAGGATCGTCGATTTGCCCAATGGCAAGGTCGACGTCGTGTTCACCATCGACGAGGGCGAAAAGACCGGCATCAAGACCATCAATTTCGTCGGCAACCAAGTTTACTCCTCCGACAAGCTGCGCGATCTCATGCAGACGACGGAGATGAATTTCATGTCGTTTTTCAAGACGTCGGACGTTTATGATCCGGACAAGATCGCGTCGGATCTGGAACTCATCCGGCGCTTCTATCTGAAAAACGGCTATGCCGACTTTCGGGTGACCGGTTCGGACGCGCAATTCAGCCCGGAGGCAGGCGGCTACATCATCACCATCACCGTCGAGGAAGGACCGCAATATACGGTCTCGTCCGTCGACGTCGAATCGCATTTGCCGAGCCTCGACGCCGCCGCGCTGCGTCCGCTCCTGCGGCTGTCGGCGGGCGAGATCTATAATGGTGATCAGGTCCAGAAGACCACCGACGCCTTGACGCGGGAAATCGCCAAGCACGGTTTCGCCTTTTCGCAGGTGCGCCCGCGCGGCGACCGCGATCCCGCCAACCGCACCGTCGCCATCGTGTTCGTCGTCGAGGAAGGCCCGCGCGTCTATGTCGAGCGCATCGTCATCCGCGGCAACACCAGGACGCGCGATTATGTGATTCGGCGCGAATTCGAGATCGGCGAGGGCGACGCCTATAACAAGGCCTTGATCGATCGCGCCGAACGGCGTCTCAACAGTCTCGGCTACTTCAAGAAGGTGAAAATCACCAACGAGCAGGGCTCGACGCCCGATCGCGTCATCGTGGTCGTCGACGTCGAGGACCAGGCAGCGACAGGCCGGGAACAGCTTGCGGATG
>DAITNE010000013.1:9875-14442 GCA_036834765.1 Methylocella sp. | reverse complement strand
GCCCGAGACGACGGGCGAGACCGAAAAGGGCAGGTCGATCAGGGTGATGAGGAAGCTCTTGCCGGGAAAGCGGAATTTGGCGATCGCCCAGGCCGCGGCGAGACCGAAGATGATATTCGCCGGGACCGCGATGGCGGCGACGATCAGCGTCAGCCAGATGGCCGCGCGGGCGTCCGGCTCGGTGAGCGCCGCCCAGTAGGCCGAGAGGCCGTTTCTGAACGCCTCATAGAAGACGGCGGCGAGCGGAAGGATCAGGAAAAGAGCCAGAAAGACGACCGTCACGCCGATCAGGACACCGGCGAAAACGGGCCCCTCGCCGGTGACGGGACTGCGCGCCCGCCTGACGCTCGCGGCTTTCGTCGAAAGCCACGGCTCTTCGATTGGCGCCGCCGTGAAGCCGGCGATGGCGTCAGACATTGCCGAACCTCCTGCGGCTCCAGGCCTGGATCAGATTGATGGCCAAAAGGATCAGAAACGAGATCGCCAGCATCCAGACTGCGATCGCGGTCGCGCCCGCGTAGTTGAATTCCTCGAGTTTGACGACGATCAGCAGAGGCGCGATCTCGGACACGAAGGGCAGATTGCCGGCGATGAAGATCACTGATCCATATTCGCCGACGCCGCGCGCGAAAGCCAGAGCGAAGCCGGTCAGCAGCGCCGGCGTCAAGGCCGGCAGAATGACGCGGTACAATGTCTGAAGCCGCGTCGCGCCGAGCGAGGCCGAGGCTTCCTCGACGTCCTGCTGGAGTTCGACGATCACCGGCTGAACCGTGCGCACGATGAAAGGCAGGCCGATGAAGATGAGGGCGATGACGATGCCGAGCGGCGTGTAGGCGATCTTCCAGCCGAGCGGCGCGATCAGCGAGCCGATCCAGCCATTCGGCGCATAGATCGCGGCGAGCGATATGCCCGCGACGGCCGTCGGCAACGCAAACGGAAGATCGACTGTCGCGTCGAGGAGGCGGCGGCCCGGAAAATCATAACGCGTCAGGACCCAGGCGACGATCGCGCCGAAAACGACGTTGATCGCCGCCGCCGCGAGCGCCAGCGTGAAGCTCGTCTTCAGCGCCGCGAAAATGCGCGGTTCGGCGGCGATGCTCCAAAGACCGGAAAGGCCAAGGTCGCTCGCCTTCAAGACGAGCGCCGCCAGCGGCAACAGAACGATCGCGCCGAGATAGACGAGCGTGTAGCCAAGCGTAAGCCCGAAGCCCGGTATGATAGAATTACGTTGGGTGATCGAAGACACAGTCAGTTTCTCGTTCCGGCGTAAACGGCGAAGCGCAGCGCCAGTTGGGCTGAGGCGACATTGACGGGAAGCGCCTTTCCTTCCGCCCGCTAAAGGCACCGGTAACTTCTTGTTTTGTCACATTCTCGTAACGCGAACGGAGCTACACTTCGCGCGAAAATGGGCCAAATAATTCTCTATCGACTTTGTGAACTTTTAAATTACCGGAGTTTTCCGATCAGCACAACCCATCATCATACATGATCAAAACGTATATATTTTTATATATCGCAAAATGAACGGATTATCGCTATATTGGCCTTGATGATTTTGCTTTTCAGGTTCAGGCTGCTTTGGATGCGCCGTCAGGCGCGGATCCGCGTTAAGGGCGCGAAGCACAAGGCCGATGGAGTCGCGATTGATGGGCGCGCGTAAGTTCAGCGCAGAGGAGTTGCCTACGAAGGCGTCGGGCGCGGATGGTCCGGCGCTTCTCGGCGATGCGGGCGCCCTTGGCGTCCTCGCCGGCAGGATCGACGGTCTCGATACGCAGAGTTTGCTGCGCTTTTCGATCGAGGACCTTTTTCCAGGCAAAATAGCCCTCGTCTCCAGTTTTGGCGCTGATTCCGCGGTGCTGCTGCATATGACCGCGCAAATCGACAAATCGGTTCCCGTGCTATTCCTCGAAACCGGCGTGCTGTTTCCCGAAACGCTCACCTATCGCGACCGCCTGATCGGGCTTCTCGACCTCCGCAATGTGATCAGCATCGCGCCGTCCAAGGCTCGCCTCGCGGCGGAGGATCCCGAAACCTTCCTCTGGTCGAGCAACCCGGACCGCTGTTGCGAAATTCGCAAGGTCATTCCGCTGGCCGAGGCGCTCGAGGGGTTCGATGCCTGGATCACTGGCCGCAAGCGGTTCCAGGCCGCGACACGCGCCGCCCTGCCGCTGTTCGAGACGGAAGAAAGGCGCATGAAGATCAACCCTCTGGCGAACTGGTCGGCGGCGCGCATCCTCGCCTACCTCGATGCGCATGAACTGCCGCGCCACGAGCTCCTCGCCAAGGGCTATCCGTCGATTGGCTGCATTCCCTGCACGTCGAAAGTGAAGCCGGGCGAGGATCCGCGCGCGGGCCGCTGGCGCGGCAAGGCCAAGGTCGAGTGCGGACTGCACACGCAGGCGCTCGCCCAACCTGTCGCGAACGACCCGGACCAGGCGCCTTCGTCGGCGGATGCCGACTAAGGGACCAGACCGCTTCGCGTCGGCGGCTCGTAGGATTTGCGCCTCGACTTGGCCGGTCGCGGGAAAAAGCCGGTCAAAAAAGTGTTTCACGTGAAACACCCGCGTGAAACATCCCCGTGAAACATCCGCGCCTCAAGTGGAACCGCGGCCGCGCCGACGGGTTAGTTCAGCCATGCTGAATCTCAACGCCGACAAGGTTTGCTTCGTCATCGTCAAGGTCCGCGAGCTCGACGTTCAGTCGGAGGAGGCGACGGGAGATTCATCGAATGACGCGGACGATGGCTTCGCCTCCGTCTACACGGAGAGAGCGGATTCGTCCGTTCGCAAGGAGCTTGTCGAGTTCATCGGCGCCATGGACGAGGACGAACAGCGCGAACTGATCGCCCTCTATCTCATCGGCGGCGAAGACTATTCGATTGAGGAATGGGAGGATGCGCTGGCAGCGGCGTCATCGCATCCGCAACGATCGACCGCGGCGTTCCTGCTCGCGTCGCCAAGCCTGTCGGATCAACTTGAAGAAGGTCTTTCCCTGTTCGGCCTGTCTTGCGCGGATTTCGAAACCGGGCGCCTCTAGGCTTAACCGAACAGCCGGAGATGAACCTGGCGAGGCTTCAGGCTCCGCCAGAACGATCTCCGCGCGCAAAGTTTGCTTTCAGGCGTCCACGATCCCATTGGCGCCGACCCGATCGACGACCGGTTTCAGAATATGCTCGAGCGCGATCAGAATGGGCTGATCGGTCCCCTGAATCATCCGCCGGAGAGCCTGCTTCTCCTCGCCGCCGCAGGTGCGGTCGAACTGGATGACCGTGCGCGCCGTGAACGCGCCGAGCGACAGCCCATAGACGCTGGCGGTGGCCTTGACCTTGCCCGCGAATTCCGAGCCGATCGAGGCGACGGCCGCTTGCGCGACTTTCTCGTTGGAGCAGGAATGCACGACTTCAGCGATCAAGCACATGACACCCTCGCTTTCTTCCAAACTCACCTGAACCGCCGCGCGGTGCGCCGGGCCTCCAATTTCACCGGATGGCTGCAGCTCTATACAGCTGTAGCGCTAGCGTCGATTACGGGACTGATAATGCAGATTAATCAAATGTTATCGTGGCGTCAATATGGAATATTTATGTTGCTTTGCAGCAAGACTATGAAAGTTCCCGCCACAATCTTTTTAAGCTCTCAACAAAGTTATCAAAAGCACAGGTCTTCCAAGAATTTTAAAAATGAATTCCTATTTAAGGTTGTGGCGCCGTCAGATTATACTTCAAGAGAGTTTGATACGGCGAAGACCAACCCTCCCCGCCCGCAAATAAAAGATTTTTGATCAGTAAAGCTGCATTGCGGCGCCGCACACAGATCTCGCGTTCGTGAACCGTTTCGGCGGCGGAAAGTTCCGCGCCAGATCACTTTTTCAGCGTCGGGGAGCCTTCAGGGCGTCGGGGCCGCCGCCGGGGACGCGGGCGTCGTCGGCGTAGCCGCCCCTGCGAGGGGAGACGCCGGAGGCGGCGCGGCCGCAGGCGCAGCGCCCGCGGCCGCGGGCGGCGGCGCGAGCGGCGCGGACACGATGCTGTCATCGACCGTCTTGTCGCCGAGCACGGCCTGAACATTGGCGTCCTGCGGCCGCGGCGCCGCGATCTGCGCGCCGATCGTGCGCAGGGCGTCGGGCGCGTCGGCATAGGCGCCGTGGCCGATGAAAATATCCGCTTCCCGCGTCAAGTCGTAGACCCGCACGCCGAGCGCCGAGAGCGCGGCCCGGTCGGCCGCATTGGTCGGATCCATCGCGCCGAGCCGCTGGCGATCGCCCGTCAGGCTGCGCGCAAGCGACAGCGCACGGTCGTTGGCGGCGACGAGGACGAAGACATGCGAGGCGTCGACCCGCGCCAGCTGCTGCCGGAACACGTTGAGATCGATGTCCGGCGCGGCCAGCATGACGTCGCCGAGTTTCTCGGCGAGAGCGGGGCTGCCGGCGATCGCGTCCTGGCGCAAAGCCTCCATCGTCAGCCACGCGCCCATGGAATGGGCGAGGATATGCACGCGCCCGACCCCGGGGGTCTCGGTCAGCTGACGGATCAATTTCGCCAATGCGTCGCGCGAGACGGTCGCACTTTCCT
>DAITNE010000013.1:0-9865 GCA_036834765.1 Methylocella sp. | reverse complement strand
CAGGCCCAGTTCCACCGCGGTGGTCAGGTCCAATTCCTTGGCCGCGGCATAGTCGAGCAGATTATTGGTCGAGGGCCAGGTGAACAGCACGGGCACGCCGCCGAAGCGTCCGTCCTCCACGATCTGGGCGAGCCGGAAGCGCGACTCGTCATAACTCGTGTTGAAGCCATGCACATAGAGCAGGATGTCGCGGTTCGAGCCGATGCGGCCGGACAGATGCGAGGCGAGTTCGGCCGCAAAACCGGCCTCGTCGAGCCCGCGCCGGCTCAGCAGCGCAAAATGCTTCTCGGGGTCCGGCGCGCCGATCGAGGGGCGCTCCAGTTGACCAATCCGGTGGTCCGGCGGCGCGCCGATCATCTGCAGCGAATCCCGCGTCTGTCCGTCATTGCCGGCTTCGCTCGCGGCGCCGCTCTCGCCCTTGCGCGTCGAGACGACGAAGACGGAGATCTGGCGAGGACCGGCGGCCGCATCGCCGATCTCCTCCATGCCCATCGATCCGCAACCCGAAAGGCCAAGCGCACAAAGGCCGGCCATCAGCACAGCCAGAAGCTTAAAGTCGGAAATCTTCAAATTCAGCGCTTTGCCGGCGAATCCTCGCCACGCCGCGCGCATATGAGCCAGCCGCATTTCTCAACTCTTTGGTGGCCGCGCGGACGAACCGCGCGCGATTGCCTGGCTTGAGCACAAGGGCTTGAGTACAGGGCGGATCGCTGCGATCATGCAGCGCATCGATCTTCCAGCATCCTTGGCGTCCATCAACGCGTCGAACATTGATGAAAAGTTAAGGACCGAATTCCGTTGCTGTTTGAATGACCCTCGATCGTGTCGGGAATGCGACCGCGGGCGCGCGCCAAATCCTTTTGCGGCGCGGAAAGCCGCTGAAATCGACGCGGGAACAATGGCTTACATCGCCAAACCCTGCCGGCGGGAGAGACAAAAATTGAGCGCCCCGCCGCTGCGCATCCTCGTCACCGCCTTTGGCGGCTTTCCGGGCGCGCGGAAAAATCCGACCGCCCGGTTGATCGCCGAGCTCGCCCGACGCCGGCCGCGCTTCGTCCGCGCGGGGATTTGCCTGGAGCTCGCCGTGCTGCCGGTGGTCTATGCGCAGATCAGCCCGCGCCTTACCGCTCTCGCGCAAAAAATTCGGCCCGACGCCATTTTGCATTTCGGCGTCGCGCCGCGCCGAAGGAAGCTCTGCGTGGAGACCCGCGCGCTGAACCGCGCAAGCGTCCTCCATCCGGACGCGAGCGGCGCCACGGCCGCGGCGCGGACCGTCGTCCGGAACGCTCCGATGAGCCTCAAATCGACCCTCCCCTGCGGCCTGATCGCGGCGGCGCTGCGCAAGGCCGGCTTTGACGCCGCCCTCTCGATCGACGCCGGCGATTATGTCTGCAACCAGACATTGTTTCTGTCGCTCCGCCAGAGCCGTGCGCCGCAAAATCCCGCCCCGCTCATCGGCTTCATTCACGTTCCGGGGCGACGCGGCGGCCTGACGGCGGCGCGGCTGAGCCTTGCGGCGACGACCGCCATCCTGGCTCTCGCCCCAAAGCTGCGCCGCGCGCGCCGATCGGCGCAAAAGTTGCTTGGATAGAGTTTTAAGGCCGCGCAACGCGGTTTTTTCTGTCGCCTTGATGACAAACGCGAGGATTCGATGCCGCTTTACGCTTACACCTGCCAAAGCTGCAATGCCGATTTCGAGCTTCTGGTCCGATCCTCGGATGTCCCGGCCTGTCCCTCCTGCGGCAGCGAGAAACTGCAGCAGCAGGTCGCCAGGATTTGCGTCGATATAAAATATCCCGCCATCGCAAAATCATGGCGGCAGGCCGCGGCGAGGGAAGGACACGCGAGCAATTTCAGCGAGAAGGAACTGCAGACGAAAAAGGGTTAGGGTTTCGGCCGCGCGCGACCTCCCTCCGTCCGGCAGCGGCCTCCGCCGTCTCCCCCGCTGCGCTCCTGCGCTGATTAAGCACGTTGCCTGCCTTGTTCCAGCTTCAGCCAAAATCGGCTTGACTCCCGCCTCCGTTGCGGGAATCTATAAGAACAAATAGAGAACTAACCCACCAGTTCAGATATGGAGCGGACCGATGTCGCCAAGCGGCAGATCGGAGCGGCTGGCTTTTTTGCGCCAAAAAATCGCTTGCGTCGAGGATGGCGTCGGGGCTGGCGTTTCTTTCGCGCGCATCGACCTCGGCGCAAATTGCAGCTTCGACCGGATGCTGCGCGGCGGCCTGCGCGGGGGCGCCCTGCACGAGATCGCGCCGGGCGGCGCGGGCGATGGCGCAGCGGCCTGCGGCTTCGCCCTCGCGCTCGCGGCGCGCCTCAGGGCCATGGCGCCGGGCGGCCGCTCCGCCATCATCTGGATCGTCGAGGATTTCGCCGCCATCGAAGGGGGCGCGCCTTATGGCCCGGGGCTCGCCCTCCATGGCGTCGACCCCGCCGGCCTCATCCTCGTCCATACGGCCAGCGCAAAAGACAGCCTGTGGGCCATGGAGGAGGCCCTGAAATGCCGCACTGTGGCGGCGGTGATCGGCGAAATATGGAGCCTTGAGAAAATCTACGACTTGACCGCCGCGCGCCGCCTCGCGCTCGCGGCGCAATCCGGCGGCGCGAGCGCCCTGATGCTGGCGGCGGGCATGGCAGGCGGCGCCGACCGGCTGGCCTCCTGCGCCCACACGCGCTTCGAGGTTTTTGCGCATAGAGGGGTTTCCGCCAAGGGATCGCCCAAGGGCTCATCATTGCCGGATCTGCCGCTGCCGGGATTGCCTTTGCCAGGTCTGGCCTGCTGGTCAGTCCGCATCGTCAAGGCGCGCGGCGGCGCTGAGGGCAGCGTTTCCATCGCCCTTCTGTGGGATCATGAAGAGGGCTGTTTCCGTGATGCGTTTCCTCTCCATCTCATTGCCGACGCTGGCGACCGACCGGGTCATCCGGCTGATGCGCGCGCGCGGCCTCGCCAAACCGCCTGACGCGCCGCTCGCGACGATCGCCAAAATCAACGGCGCGCAAAAACTCGCCGCACTCGACGCGCGGGGTTGGACGCTCGGCCTCAGGCCCGGCATGAGCCTGCCGGACGCCCGCGCAATGCATCCGACGCTCGTCTGCGCCGACGCCGACCCGGAGGCGGAGGCGGAAGCTTTGACGCATATCGCCGACTGGTGCCGCCGCTTCACGCCGCTCGCGGCGCTCGATGCGCCGGACGGCGTCATGCTCGACGTCAGCGGCGCGGCGCATCTTTTTGGCGGCGAGGCGAGCCTTCAGGCCGACGTCGAGGCGCGGCTGCAGGCGCAGGGTTTTTTCGCGCGGGCGGCTTTGGCGTCGACGCCGGAGGCGGCCTTCGCCCTGGCGCGCTACGGCGGCGCGGCCCACGCCGCGCGCATCCTGCCAGCGGCGCTTGACGCGGCGGCGCTGGCCCGGCGCCTGGGCGATCTGCCGCTCGCCGCCCTGCGTATCGATCCGGCGACGCTGAAAGCCCTCGCGGGGGCCGGCTTGCGCCGCGTCAGTGACATCCTCATGCGTCCCCGCGCGCCGATCGCCGCCCGCTGCGGGGCTGAACTTTATGCGCGACTCGACGGATTGCTGGGCCGCGCGAAAACCCCCATCTCGCCGCGTTTCGAGGCGCCGGCCTTCATGGCCGAGCGGCGTTTCCTCGACGGGCTCGTGCGGCGCGAGGATATCGAAGCCTCGATGCTGTCGCTGGCGCACGATCTCTCAAGGCTGCTCGCGCGCCATGGCGAAGGCGCGCGGCGGCTCGAGGTCAGCCTGTTTCGCGTCGATGGCGCGGTCATGCGTTTTGAGGCCGGCGCGAGCCGGCCCCTGCGCGAGCCGGGCGTCATCGCAAGGCTGTTTCGCGAACGCTTCGAGGCCGCGAGCGCCGCCCATGACGGCGAGGCTTTCGACGCCGGCTATGGCTTCGACGTCATCCGCCTCGCCGCGCTCGAAGTCGAGCGCAAGGACCAGGAGGAGGCCGATTGCTTCGACATAGAGAAATGCCAAGGCGCGGGAGCCAACCTCGCGGCGGCCGATCTCGCTGATCTCGTCGACAGGCTCGGCGCGCGGCTCGGCGTCAGGCGCGTGACGCGGCTCGCCTTCAACGCCGTCCACACGCCCGAATTCGCCGTCACCGCCGCGCCGGCGGCTCAATACGCCAGCAAGGATCAGCATATCCATGATGTCAATCATATAAAGCAAGCCGCGCTTTCGACTCGTTCCAAAGCCTTCTACGATGAAGCGGACTTTCCCCACCTTCCCGCCCGCCCGATCCGGTTGCTGCCGCGGCCGGAGCCGATCGAGGCCATCGCCGGCGTGCCGGACGGGCCGCCGCTGCGGTTTCGCTGGCGCCGCGTCCTGCACGAGGTTGCGGCCTTCGAGGGGCCGGAGCGCATCGCGCCCGAATGGTGGCGGCGGGGCGAGAGCGCGCTCACCCGCGATTATTTTCGCGCGGAAGACACCGAAGGCCGCAGATTCTGGGTTTTTCGCGAAGGCCTCTTCGTGAGCGAGACGGCGCGGCCGCGCTGGTTCATGCATGGGCTTTTCGCATGACAAGCGTCATGCATGGTTTTTTCGCATGACAAGCGTCATGCATGGCTACGCCGAGCTGGCGGCGACGACGAATTTCTCCTTTTTGCGCGGTGCCTCGCACCCGGAAGAACTCGTCGCGGCGGCGATGGCTTTGGGGCTCGCCGGCCTCGGCGTCGCCGATCGCAATTCGCTGGCCGGCGTCGTGCGCGCCCATAGCTTCGCCACGGCCAACAGGTCGGCGGCGTTTCGCCTCGCCATCGGCGCAAGGCTCGTCTTTTGCGACGGCGCGCCCGATATTTTGAGCTTTCCCACAGATCGCGCTGCCTACGGCCGCCTGACGCGGCTTTTAACCCGCGGCAATTCCCGCGCGCAAAAAGGCGCCTGCCTATTGCGCCTCGGCGATCTCTTCGAGGCGGCTGAGGGCCAGCAGCTCATCATCATGCCGGCCAGCACATGGGACGAGAGGGACGGCGCCAAGCAGGCGGCGAAAATCTATTCCGATTTACATGGCGCCGATTTATATGATGAACATCAGAAAATAACCCCTGACGCAGCCGCGCTCGAACGCCTGCGCGAGGCGGCGGATGGCCGGGTCTGGCTCGCCGCTGCGATGACCTATGGCAAATCGATGCGCCGCGATCTTGGCCGCCGCATCGCGCTCGCCGCCAGGACCCGCCTGCCGCTCCTCGCCGTCAATGACGCGCTGATGCATGTCCCCGCGCGGCGCGCCTTGCTCGATGTGCTGACCGCCATTCGCGAGGGCGAGCCGCTCGACCGGATTTGCATGCGTCTTGAAGCCAATGCGGAGCGCCATATCAAAAGCGCCGCCGAGATGGCGCGCCTCTTCGCCGATGCGCCGGAGGCGGTCGCCCAAACGCTGCGCTTTCTCGACGGCGCCCGCTTCAGCCTCGATGAATTGCGCGGCGATTACCCCGAAGAGCTGCGCGAAGGCTTTGCGACGCCGCAGACGGCCCTCGAATTCTTCGCCCGCGAAGGCGCAAAGTTTCGCTATCCGGATGGCGTTCCAGCGCATGTCGAAAAAGCCATCGCGCATGAATTGAAGCTTGTCGAGGCGCTTGATTACGCGCCCTATTTTCTCACCGTCCACGACATCGTGCGCTTCGCCCGCTCGCAAAAAATTCTCTGCCAGGGGCGCGGCTCCGCGGCGAATTCGACGCTCTGCTTCTGTCTTGGAATCACGGAAGTCGATCCCGTCTTTCACGATCTTCTGTTCGAGCGATTCATCTCGCCCGAGCGAGGCGAGCCGCCCGACATCGACGTCGATTTCGAGCATGAGCGGCGCGAAGAAGTCATGCAATATATCTACGATCGCTACGGCCGCACGCGGGCGAGCCTGACGGCGAGCGTCATCACCTATCGCGCCCGCTCGGCCATCCGTGACGTCGGCAAGGCCTTCGGGCTTTCGGAGGATGTTGTCAGCGCCTTGTCGAACACGATCTGGGGCCGCTCATCAGTCGCCGTCGAGGCCGATGCGACACGCAAGGCCGGGCTCGATCCAACCGAGAAGCGCCTCGCGCAGGCCTTGAAGCTCGCCGAGGAGCTAATCGGCTTTCCGCGCCATCTCTCGCAGCATACGGGCGGCTTCGTCATCACCCGCTCGCGGCTCGACGAAGTCGTTCCGATCATGAATGCCGCGATGGAGGATCGCACCACCATCGAATGGGACAAAAACGATCTCGACGCGCTCGGCATTTTGAAGATCGACGTCCTTGCGCTCGGCATGCTGACCTGCCTGCGCAAAAGCTTCGATCTCGTCGAGAAACATTATGGGAAGGCGCTGACACTGGCGAGCCTGCCCGCGGAGGAGCGCGCGGTCTATGCGATGATCTCCCGCGCGGATACGATCGGCGTCTTCCAGATCGAGAGCCGGGCGCAGATGTCGATGCTGCCGCGGCTGAAGCCCGCGACATTCTACGATCTCGTCATCGAGGTCGCGATCGTGCGGCCGGGGCCCATTCAGGGCGACATGGTGCATCCCTATCTGCGCCGGCGCCAGCAGCTTGAGCCCGTCTCCTATCCCTCGAAGGAGCTCGAAGAGGTGCTCGGCAAGACGCTGGGCGTGCCGCTGTTTCAGGAACAGGCGATGAAGATCGCCATCGTCGCCGCCGGCTTCACGCCATCCGAGGCCGACCAGTTGCGCCGCGCCATGGCGACCTTCAAACATGTCGGAACGATCGGCAAATTCCAGACGAAAATGGTTGAGGGCATGGTCGCGCGGAATTACACGCGCGATTTCGCCGAACGCTGCTTCAAGCAGATCGAGGGCTTTGGCTCCTATGGCTTTCCCGAAAGCCACGCCGCCTCCTTCGCCCTCCTTGTTTATGCATCGGCGTGGATGAAATGCCGCTATCCCGACGCCTTCGCCTGCGCCCTGCTGAATTCCCAGCCGATGGGCTTTTACGCGCCCGCGCAGATCGTGCGCGACGCGCGCGAACATGGCGTTGCGATCGAGGAGGTCGACGTCAACCGGTCCTTCTGGGATTCAACATTGACCGCGGGCGCGCTGGCCGCGCCGCATCCGCGCCACGCGTCGATGCAAGGCGATATCCTTTCGACGCACAAGATCCAGCTCGGCTTCCGACAGATCAAAGGCGTCAGCGAAGCCGACATGCAACAGCTCGTCGCCTTGCGCGACAAGGGCTATGACTCGGTGCGCGATCTCTGGCTGCGCGCAAAACTCTCCCCGAGCGTCCTGGAGATTTTAGCTGGCGTCGACGCGTTCCGCTCATTGGGCCTCGATCGGCGCGAGGCGCTGTGGGCGGTGCGCGGCCTCAACCGCGTCGGCGACAAGGACGATCTGCCGCTGCTTAAAGGTTTGAGCTGGCGCGCAGTCGAGGCCGACGCCAGGCTTCCGCCGATGCCGCTCGGCGAACATGTGGTGGAAGATTATCGCCATCTATCGCTGTCGCTCAAAGCCCATCCCGTCGCCTTCCTGCGCGAAAGGCTCGCGCAAAAGAAAATTCTTCGCAGCGAAGAACTCGCGAAGCTGCGCAATGGGGTCCGCACGACTGTCGCCGGCCTCGTTCTCGTGCGCCAGCGTCCCGGCTCGGCCAATGGGGTGATCTTCCTCACCATCGAGGATGAGACGGGGACCGCCAATATCATTGTCTGGCCGAAGATTTTCGAGGCTCTGCGCAGCATCGTCCTCGGCGCCAGCTTCCTCGCGGCGACGGGGCGCGTGCAGATCGAGGCTGGCGTCATCCATATCGTAATGGAGCGCGCCGAGGATTTGACCCCTCTCTTAAGCCTGCTGTCCGGGCATAACGGGCAGGTCTCGGGCGGAGAGATCTCGGGCGCGGAGATCTCGTCTTTCGCCCACGTCGACGAGGTGCGGCGTCCGAACGAGCGCGATTCCCGCGCGCCACGGGAAAAGATTCAGCCGAACCTCTTCGCCGATGCGCCGTCGTCGCCGAGCGCCGCGGAACTGCGGCGCGTTCTGCCGAAAGGCCGCAATTTTCACTAATGCAGCCCGAGCCTCTTCCGGCTCAGGCTGGGCGCACGCCGCCTGGCGAGCGCCCAACTTTGAAGATTGGGTGCGATCGCCGCCCGCGGCGCGTCTACTTCGCGGCACCGCCCTGCGCCTTATGCACCTTCTTCATATTTTTATGCTTGTGAGAAGCGGTCTTGATGATGAGACCGTCGTCGCTGGATACAGTCGTCACGCCCGCGCTCGGAATTGGCGCGGCCATCACAACCGGGACGGCGAGAAAAGACGCCGCGGTCACGAAAAGTACAAGTTTGCGCATGGCTTTTACCTCCCCAACAGCCGAAGCCTGACGCCTCGGTCAAAGCAACTTTTTCCGCAAATTCCGTAAAAAACAAGTCGAATTTTGCTCCCGCGTTTGAACTGTCCGCCGCGCTCAAGCCTTGATGTTGTTCCCCGCGCGCACAAGCGACGCTTTTTCAAACATGTTCTAGGATGCCTGCATGTATGAACGTCCCGAAGCGACTGCGGATGACATTACTTTTGACCGCGCCTTCGCGGGCGCGCCCGGAGAATTGGTGCGCCTGTCGCCGCTGGTGCGCCGCATGGCGGCCGGCAATCCGGGGCCGATGACGTTCACCGGAACCTGCACCTATGTCGTCGGCGCGGGCAAAGTTGCAATTATCGATCCCGGCCCGGATCGCAAGGAGCATATCGACGCCCTGCTCCAATCTCTGCGCGGCGAAACCATCGCCGCAATTCTCGTCACGCATACGCACAAGGATCATTCGCCCGGCGCGCGGGCGCTAAAGGCAGCCACGGGCGCGCGGATCATCGGCTGCGCGCCTCACGCGCCGGAGCACGCAAAGACCGCCAGCCTGAGGCCTGATGGCCCACATGACGGCGCCTATGCGCCGGATTCCATCCTGCGCGAGGGCGACGCCTTCGAGACGCAAGATTTCGCTCTCGTCTGCGTCGAGACGCCGGGCCACACGGCGAACCATCTCGCCTTCTTCCTGCCGCAGGAGCAGGCGCTGTTTTCGGGCGACCACGTCATGGCCTGGTCGACCTCGCTCGTCACGCCGCCGGACGGCTCGATGCGCGATTACGTGGCCTCGCTCGAAAAGCTGCGCCGGCGCGACGATCGCGTCTATTGGCCGGGACACGGCGGCCCCGTTCTGGAGCCGCAGCGCTATGTGCGCGCGCTCGCCAATCACCGCCGTCTGCGCGAACGCGCCATTCTATCGCGCCTTGCAGCGGGCGACGCGACGATCGAGACGATCGTCGCCCATGTCTATGAGGGTCTTTCGCCGAAGCTTCGCGCCGCCGCGGGCCTCTCCGTGCTAGCGCACCTGCAAGACCTTGTGGAGCGCGGCCTCGTCGCCATCGACGGGCCGGCGACGCTTGACGGGCCGGCGGCGCTTGGCGCGCATTATCGTCCGGCCTGATTCGAGTCCTGCCTATTTTTTGTCGACTATCCCCTCCAGCGCCGCCTCGAAAACATCGATGTTGTGCTGGTTGGTGCCGAAGTCGAAAGGCCCGAAGCGCGACGCGGACCGCAGATCGACGCGCGTCTGCCCGGCGAGGGGCCGGATGCGCAAGGTGATATCGCAGGGAAAGCCCAAAATCATGCTGCGGGAGATGGCGTCGATATGGCCGATGCCCATGCGGCCGCCGGGCGGAATCTCCTCGACGAGGCGCCAGCCGCTGGCGGCGACGGCCTTGCGGACCGCCGCGAACGCCTCGTCCGTATCGAGATCGAGAAGGATCGGCAATATCTTCGGGTAGGCCTGCGCCTGCGCCCTGCGCAGCGCGGCGGGCGGACTGCGCGGCGCCGCTCCGCCCCGCGCGGCCTGGGCGACGCGCGAAGCGGAGAAAACCGGCGGATCGGCGATGTCGGTCGAA
>DAITNE010000012.1:0-14574 GCA_036834765.1 Methylocella sp. | reverse complement strand
CGCCATCGTCGTCCGCACCTTCCTGTTTCAGCCGTTCAATATTCCCTCGGGATCGATGATCCCGACGCTTCTCATCGGCGATTATCTGTTCGTCTCCAAATACGCCTACGGCTATTCGAAGCACTCCTTCCCGTTCAGCCCGGATTTGTTCAACGGACGCCTCGTCGGCTCGCCGCCGAAGCGCGGCGACGTGGTCGTATTCAAGCTGCCGCGCGATGGTCAGACCGATTACATCAAACGCGTGATCGGTCTGCCGGGCGACAAGATCCAGATGAAGGAAGGCCGCCTTTACATCAATGGGGAGATTGTGCCGCGCACGCCGATCGCGAAAGCGCAAACGGAGGATTTCTACGGCCGCGAGACCGCTGTGCCGACCTATGAGGAAACCCTGCCGGGCGGCGTCAAGCACACGATCATCGAAATTCAGGGCGATACCGGCTTTTACGACAATACGGGCGTCTATGAGGTGCCGCCGAACAACTATTTCATGATGGGCGACAATCGCGACAATTCGACCGACAGCCGCGTTTCGCCGGATCAGGGCGGCGTCGGCTATGTTCCGTTCGAGAATCTCGTTGGCCGGGCCGAGCTCATCTTCTTTTCCGTCGGCAAGGGCGAACCGGCCTGGGCCTTCTGGGAGTGGCCGTGGACCGTGCGCTGGGACCGGATGCTGAAAACTGTGAAATAGATGACGGGCCGACAACCGGACTTCTTCGCGCTCGAAGCGCGCATCGGGCACAGCTTCGCCGCGCGGAACCTCATCGTCGCCGCTTTGACGCATGTCAGCGCGGCGACGGGCGCTAGGCGCGAGAGCTATCAGCGGCTCGAATTTCTCGGCGACCGCGTGCTTGGCCTCGTCGTCGCCGACATGCTCTATGAAGCGTTTCCCGACGCCGACGAGGGCGAGCTGTCGCGCCGTCTTGCCGAGCTCGTCCGCAAGGAGAGCTGCGCCGAGGTTGCGCTCGAATGGGGCGCGCAAGCCTTCGTGCGGGCCGGCGAAAGCGAAAAGCACGCCTCCGCCCTCAACTCGGCGATCCTCGGCGACATTTGCGAATCGATTATCGGCGCTGTCTTCCTCGACGCTGGCTACCTCGCCGCGAAGGCGGTCGTCGCCCGCGCCTTCGAACCGCGCATGCGCGCGCCGCGCCGCGCCCTGCGCGATCCGAAGACGGCGCTGCAAGAATGGGCGCAAGCGCGTGAGCTTCCGCCGCCGCTTTATCGCGAGACCGCGCGCTCGGGTCCAGATCACGCGCCTGAATTCACCGTCTCGGTCGAACTCCCCGGCTTTGCGCAGGCGGAAGCGAAGGGGCCAGCCAAGCGGCTCGCCGAGCAGGGCGCCGCGAGCGCCTTCATTGCGCGCGAAAAGATCATGGATCCCGGCAGCCAGAAAGGCGTGGCGTGAACGCGGAGACGGTAGGACGAGAAGAGAGCGGCCAAGGCGGGGGCGCGCGTTGCGGCTTTGTCGCCCTGATCGGCGCCCCGAACGCCGGCAAATCGACGCTGATCAATCAGCTTGTCGGAGCGAAGGTCTCGATCGTCTCGCGCAAGGTTCAAACCACGCGCAGCCTCGTGCGCGGCATCGCCATCGAGGGCGCGGCGCAGATCATTTTCGTCGACACGCCGGGCATTTTCGCGCCGAAGCGCAGGCTCGACCGCGCCATGGTGACTTCCGCCTGGGGCGGCGCGGGCGACGCCGACGCGGTCGCCCTCCTCGTCGATGCGCGAAAGGGCGTCGACGATGAGGTCGAGGCCATTCTGGCGCGGTTGCCGCAGCTTGGCGGCGTCAAGATCCTCGTGCTGAACAAGATCGACACGGTCGAGCCGCCGGCGCTGCTCGAACTCGCCTCCCGGCTCAATGCCGCCTTGCCCTTCGCCGACACCTATATGATCTCCGCGCTGCGCGGCCATGGCGTGCCGAAATTGCGCCATGATCTCGGGGCGCTGATGCGGCCGGGGCCGTGGCTCTACCCCGAAGACCAGATTTCGGACGCGCCGCTGCGCATGCTCGCCGCCGAAATCACGCGCGAAAAAATCTTCGAGCGCCTGCATGATGAATTGCCCTACCAGTCGACGGTCGAGACCGAAGTCTGGAAGGATATGCCCGATGGTTCGGCGCGGATCGAGCAAACGATCTACGTCATGCGCGAGGGCCACAAGAAGATCGTCATCGGCGAGGGCGGCCGCACCATCAAGGCGATTGGCACGGCGGCGCGAAAGGACATCGGCGAGGCGACCGAACAGACCGTGCATCTTTTTCTCTTCGTCAAGGTGCGCGAAAACTGGGCCGACGATCCCGAGCGCTATCGCGAGATGGGGCTCGATTTTCCCAAGCATTAGCCACGCCGCCCGCTATGCTCGCCGCGCTGCGATCAGGCCGCTTTACGACAGACCAAGACGATCGGGGGATTGATGCAGGAACAAGGCGACGGCGGGGGGCTTCAGGGCGCTGCAGGATTTGGCGGCGGCGGCGACGCGGCCCGGCCGGTGGATGAGCCGCGTCCCGCGCGCCTCGGGCGGCGCGGCCTCATGCTGATCCTCTCCTCGCCGTCGGGCGCAGGCAAGACGACGCTCACCCGAATGCTGCTGCAAACCCAGGAGCTCGATCTCACCCTGTCGATTTCGGTGACGACGCGGCAGCAGAGGTCGAGCGAAGTCAACGGCATTCACTACACCTTCATCAGCAAGAAGCAGTTCGAGGCGATGCGCGAGGCCGGCGATCTGCTCGAATGGGCCGAGGTGCACGGCAACTGGTATGGAACCCCGCGTGAACCCGTTGAAAAGGTGCTGGCGCAGGGCCGCGACATCTTGTTTGACATCGACTATCAGGGCACGCGTCAGGTCAAGCAGAAGACCGCCGAGGACGTCGTCACGATCTTCATTCTGCCGCCGTCGATGAAGGAGCTGCGCGCCCGTCTCGAACGCCGCGCCGAGGATCCGCCCGAGGCCATAGCTCGGCGGCTCGAGAATGCGCGCATGGAAATTCTGCGCTGGACGCAATATGATTACGTGTTGGTGAACGGCGATCTGCAGAGCACCTTCAACGACCTCCGCGCGATCCTGACGGCCGAACGGCGGCGCGCCGTGCGCCAGAAACCGGGCATTGGCGCCTTCGTCGAAAAGCTGTTGCAGGAGACATAAAGGGGAGATCTCTCGAAAGCGTCGGGAGCCAGATGCGCCTCTATCCGCGCCGCCTGTCAGGCCATGGGTCACGAACGCTATGCGTCACGCAGGAGCGCGCATCGGGCGGCTTTGGTTCAGCTGAGGTCCGTGCTATAAAAGACAAAAATCAATACGTGCTGCGGGCGCAGCCGTCCGGCTTGCGCCGATAGGCGACGCGAGTTCGGCGGCCAAGCACCGGCTCGTGCTGGAAAAGCGATCGTGGCTGCGTCTTGCGAGGCGTTTTGGGGAGTCGCCGACGATCCTGACCGTAGCCCGGCTCGGCGCGGGCGAACGGGAGAAAAATGTTCATGAAATGATTGCGGCCGTCGCCCTCGTGAAGGAGAGGCTGCCCGGCGTCAAGTATGAAATCATTGGCGGCGGCTCCCTGCGGCCGGAGCTCGAAGCATTGGCGAAGAAGCTCGGCGTCGCCGACTCGGTTACATTCTTAGGCCAGGTCGGCGATCGCGAATTGCGCGAGGCCTACGCACGTGCCGCCGTTTTCGCAATGCCGTCAAACAAGGAAGGGTTCGGGATCGTCTATCTCGAGGCCTGGCAATCCGGCAAGCCGGTCATCTGCAGCTCGCATGGCGCGGCGAGCGAAGTCGTCGCCGACGGCCTCGATGGGTTCGCCCTCGATCCATTGGATGTGAAGGGTCTCGCCGACCGGCTCTATGACCTGTTGACGCAGCCCGACGTGGCGAAGGCCATGGGCGAGCGCGGTCGCCTGAAAGTCTAGCAGAAATATCTCAACGCCAACTTTCGCTGCCATCTTGACAAGATTCTCGACGAGCTGCTGGTCGACTCATCGAGGCCTGAACCTGCGGCGGACCGGCGCTCGCAGTTGGAGCTCTGATCCTGCGCGGCCCCGCAAGGGGCCGCTAGGCGAAACAGGCCCCGAAGACAGGTTCCAAGGGCTACACAAACGCACCCCGCGCGGCTATGCTCGCGCGCCGTTCGCAAGAGGGATGAGATCATGGCCGCTCACGCCACGCCGCACTTTCACAATCAGCCGGGCGCTCCCCGCGTCAGCGTCGGCGCGAAGGAGTTCATGTGCGTCGGTGCTCTGCCCCCGTTCGATCATCCGCATATTTTCATCGATATGGGCGACGCCGGCGAAGCCATCTGCCCCTATTGCTCAACCCACTACATTTATGACGCGACGCTGCACGGCGGATGCGTTCCCGCCGAATGCGCCTTCGATCCGCAATCGGCTCCAGCGGCGGCGTGAAGCGGCGCTTTTGACTTTATGAGCGAACCTCATGCGCTGATCGCCGGTGCCGGAATCGGCGGCCTCAGCGCGGCCCTGTGTCTTGCGCGCGCCGGCTGGCGGGTCAGCATTTTCGAATCCGCGACGACGCTTGAGGAGGTCGGCGCCGGACTTCAACTGTCGCCGAACGCAAGCGCCATTCTGCAAAAACTGAATGTCGTCGAGCGCCTGAAAGGTTTCAGTCTCGCCCCCGAATCGATCAGGGTGAGACGGGCTCGCGATGGCGCGACGCTGTCCCTGATGCCGTTGGCCGACGCCGAGAGGCGCTGGGGCGCGCCCTATCTCCTAATCCACCGCGCCGACCTGCAGCGGGCCCTTCTGCAAGCGGTCGCGGAGGAAGACGCCATCCGCATTCATGCCGGCGTCGCGGTGGCGGGTTTTGCCTCTGGCTCCGATGGCGTCGTCGCCGCGCTGCGCCAGGGGCTGCTGCGGCTTGAGGCGTCGGGCGATTGCCTGATCGGTGCCGACGGAGCGCGCTCTCTCGTCCGCGCGAAGCTTCTCGGCGGCGGCGCCGATTCTGCGAGCTTCATAAAACGGACCGCCTGGCGCGCTCTCATTGACGCCGATCGCGTGGCGCCCGAGGCGCTGCGCCCGGAATCATGCCTTTGGCTCGGGCGCGAAGCCCATCTCGTGCATTATCCGTTGCGCGGCGGAGCAGTCGTCAACGTCGTCGCGGTTCTCGACGAAAACGAAGCGGCCCCCGGCCCGGAGGAGGACTGGTCCCGCCCGGGCGATCCGGCCGTCCTCGCCGCGCGCTTTTCGTCGTGGCACAAAGCCGCGCGGTCGTTGCTCGCCGCCGCGCAAGACTGGCGGAAATGGCCTCTCATCGATCGCGACCCGCTTCCCAGCTGGACGGCGGGGCGCGTCGCGCTCCTCGGCGACGCCGCCCATCCCATGCCGCCCTTTCTGGCGCAGGGCGCGGCCCAGGCGATCGAGGACGCCGCGGCGCTGGGCGAAGCGCTTCAGGCGACGCGCGATATTCCAAGCGGGCTCGCCGCCTACGCGGCTGCGCGGCGCGAGCGGGCGGACAGGGTACAGCGCGAATCGCGCGCGCAGGGCCGGATTTATCATCTGTCAGGCCCCGCCGCCTTCGCGCGCGACGCCGCCCTGCGGACCCTCGGCGGCGAACGCCTGCTCGCGCGCTACGACTGGCTTTATCGCGTGAGGCGCGACTGATCCTGACCTCATGGTCGTCCGGGCTTGACAGGCAAGGCTCGCGGATGAGATTGGCTCATTCCTTCTGCGGAGACCGGAATGCAGCGGATTTTTTTATTCTCGGCTATTGTCGGCGCGGCGGCTGCGCTTTGCGGCTGCTATCAATCGCAACCCTACGTTGGGCCCACCGCCGCGGCGCCCTCGACCGGCATAGCGACGCCTGTTTGGCCGGACCTGCCGCCTGCCGCCGTCTGCACGGATAAACTCAACAGCTATCAGAAAGTGCTGACCTCCGACGTCACGACCGGCAATCTCAACCAGAAAGTCTATAATGAGATCGAGGCCGATCTCTCGCGCGCCGCCAGCGCCTGCGCGGCCGGCAAGGACGGCGAGGCGCTCGGAATCATTCACGCCACGAAGGAAAAGCACGGCTATCACGTGTGAGCGCGGCGCCGTTAGACGGACTCTTCCGATAATGCGTGGCGCAGATAGCGCAGCGTGAAGCCGGGCATGCGCTCTTCGTCGAGGTCGCGGACCGAGAAAACAGGGTGGAGCGCGACGAGCTCAGGCGCCTCCTGTCGCGCGATGAAATCCTTGAACCGGACCTCGATCTCGGAGGCTGTCAGCGGCGAGCGCGCGGTTTTCATGCAGGCGATGCGCGGTTCCTCGAAAACCACGGTCCATCCCGGCGCGAAGGCGACCTCGTCGGCGCGGATGCCGGTCTCCTCGAAAAGCTCGCGCGCGGCGCTGCCCGCAAGATCGAGCGCGCCATCCTTGACGTCGCCGAGATCAGGCGTTCCAGCCGGAAAATAGATCTTGCCGGCGTTGGCCGTCCTTTCGCTCATGCGTCCGAGCATGAAGGCGCCGTCGGCGGAGAGCAGGGCCGCCACGGCGAAGCAATTGCGAACGCCGCCGTCCGGAAAACCGAAGTCGCGCCAAGCGAGAAACGCCTTGAAATCGACGGCGGAGGCCGTTCCCCGGAGAACGCGCCGGACGCCTGGAGCGGGAGGAGGAAAAGCAGCGCCCGGTTTTCCGCCCGCATCCCGCTCCAAATTATCGGAATCGATCACGTTCACGATCTTGGATTGTTGCAATCCAAGATCATCGTGATCTAGCGCCTCGATGCGCCGCTCGAAGTTGAGAAAGACGCGGCCATTGAAAAGATGCGGGTTCTTGCCGCTTAGCTTCTCCCAATGCCGATCGATCGCCTCGCCCTGGTCGATCGCGAAGGGCCACGCGCGCGCCTCCACATCAAAGACGACATCCTCGATGTCGTCGATGCGCGGCGCCTCCGGGGTCATCGAAGCGCGGCGCCGAGGCTCACGTCGCTGGGCGCGCTTCGCGCATTGACGGCGCGCCACCAGCGCTCCAGGGCAGCGCCGGAGCAGAGCAGTTCTTCATCGAGGCCCATCGTGAACTGGCGCCACGGATCGATGAATTTTACCGAAACGCAAACAAGCGTCGGAACGCCAGCCGCCGCAGCCGCGCCTATCTCGGCGTAAAGGCCGAGCCCCGCGGCCTCGAGCTTGCCGAACCGGTTGACGAACAGGAGTTCGGGCGATCTCTCGATGGCGCGCGCGACCCGATGCGCGGCGTCGGCCAGCGCCGTCGTATCGATGCGGCAGGATTGCGACTGAGTCCCAAGATCCTGCAGGATCGAAATAGCCTCGCCGGTTTCGACGTCGCGAAGAAAGACTTCGCGGCAATCGCACGGCTGCGCGACGTCGACGGTTTGAACCATGCCGGCGATGCGATGCCCGCGGCGCTTGAGGGCGGCGGCGAAATCCGCGACGATTCCATTCACCGCGTCATTGTCGTTGAAGACCAGCGCCGCTAGGCTCTTTCCCTCAAAGGCTGCTTCGTGGGAAGGGTGCGCTCTCACGATCGTCGCCGTCGGATGTGAAAGGCGATCGCGCCGTCGCTTTGTTCCTGCCGTTCAAGAACGTCGCCGGTCTCGCGCACAAGATGAGGAATGTCGATGGCGGCGAGAGGATCGGTGCATTCGACGATGAGGAGATCGCCATCGTTCAGCCCGCGCAGGGCCTTGCCCGTGCGCAGAGCCGGCAGCGGACAGTTGAGGCCGCGAAGGTCGAGAGCCGTGGAGGTCGATTGGGTGGGCATCAGCGACAAGTCTCTTGCGGCCCCGACTGGAAAACAGCATCACGTGCGAATGTTAAGCGATGCGGCGGCAAAGTTCCAGAGGGAGCGCAAAGGTTTGAGCGCAGAGGCGGAGGGTGCTATCGCCGCGGGGACGGACCGCGAGGCTTTTTCGTCATGCGCGTGATCGGCCTTTCCGGATGGAGCGGGGCGGGCAAGACCACCCTGATCGTCAAGCTCATTCCCGCGCTCAACGCGCGCGGCTTTTCGGTTTCGACGCTGAAGCACGCCCATCACGGCTTCGACGTCGACAAGCCCGGCAAGGATTCCTATTCGCACCGCGAGGCGGGGGCGCGCGAGGTTCTCGTCGCCTCCGCCAACCGCTGGGCATTGATGCATGAATTGCGGGGCGACAATGAGCCGCCCCTGCGCGCCATGCTCGCGCGCCTCAGCCCCGTCGATTTCGTTCTCGTCGAAGGCTACAAGCGCGACCTTCATGTCAAGATCGAGGTGCATCGCGTCGCCAACGGCAAGCCGCTGCTCTATCCCGAGGATCGGGACATCAAGGCGCTGGCGAGCGATGGCGGACCCTTCCCAGCGTCTTTGCCGCACGCCCACCTTGACGACGTCGAGGCGATCGCAAATCTCGTCGAGCGCGTCGCGGCCCCGATGGATGAAACATTGGCGCGGCTCGATCAGAACGCCCGGGGCTAAAGGGTTGATGGTGAGTTTCGTCGACTACGATCTGATCCGGTGAAGGAAACGGCGGTCATGCTTTATGTGTGGATCATGCTCGGAAGCGCCCTCGGCGGCGGCCTGCGGTTCTGGGTCGCGACGACGGTCGGCAATCAGATCGGCGAGACCTTTCCCTGGGGCACCATCATCGTCAACATCACCGGCTCTTTCGTGATCGGCTTTTTCGCGACGCTGACCGGCCCGGACGGGCGCCTTCTGGTCGGCTCGACGACGCGCCAGTTCGTGATGATCGGCCTTTGCGGCGGCTACACCACTTTTTCATCGTTCAGCCTGCAAACGCTGAACCTCGTGCGCAACGGCGAAGTCCTCAACGCCGGAGTGAATGTCGTGCTGTCCGTCACGCTTTGCCTGATCGCGGTCTGGCTCGGCTATGTGGCGGCGGCCATGCTCAACCAGGTCAGGGGGGCCTGAGCCATGCAAGCGCCAAGCGAAGCGAAGCTGCTGCGCATCTTTATCGGCGAAAGCGCGCGGAGCGATTATCGACCGCTCTATGAGGCGATCGTCCTCAAGGCGCGCGATTTCGGCCTCGCCGGGGCAACGGTCTTGCGCGGGCCGATGGGATTTGGACATTCCCACCGTCTCCATTCGCAGAACATCCTCGAACTTTCCGGCGATCTTCCCTTCGTCGTCGAGATCGTCGACAGCGAGGAGAAGATCAACGCGTTTCTTCCTGTCCTCGACGCGATGATGGCGAGTTCGAAAGGCCTCATCACGCTCGAAAAAGTGCAGGTGCTGCTCTATGGTCCGGGCGGCGCATGAACCGGTCTGATCAAATATAGATTCAGTCTAAAACCGGATATTTTGAATTATTACAGCTAAAGAATATCTTTGTTGCCGCACAACGAGCAGAGGAATAAATAGACATCCATCCCGAGATGGAGGATGCGATGTGCGATATTCTCAACGAACGAATTCGAATAAATAAAATACTGAATGAGGCGATCGACGATGGGTTCGGCGCCTGGTCGATGCAGGCCGACGAAATGGTCCGTCGCTGTTTTCTCGCCCTGCAGGCCCGCTACCACGGCGACTGCGTCGACGAATGTCTGCAGGCGAAAGCCGCCGAATTCGTCGCAGCGCATCTTTCCGGGCGCGAGGGCGAAGGCGGCGCAGCTTTCTTCAGCCCGTCCGGGCGGCCTCAAACTGGCCGGTGAGCTCCAGCCATTCTTCCTCGGCGACGATCAGGGCCTGCTCCAGGTCGCCGCGCTGGGCTGCGAGTTGCGCAGCCTTCGCCGGATCTTTCGCGAAGGCCGCCGGATTGGCGAGCGCCTTGTCGACCCGGGCGACAAGATCCTGGAATTTGCGCATTTTCTCCTCGACCGCCCAGATGCGCTTCTTCAGCGGACCCGCATCCTGGCGCACCGAGGCCGCGCTGCGCTGGGGCGCCCGTTCGGGCGCCGCGCGGTCCTTCCGGCCGCCCCCGCCATTGCCGGCGCTGGCGCGTTCGAGGACATATTTCTTGTAGTCGTCGACATCGCCGTCGAAGGCCGCGACCGTGCCGTCCGCGACGAGCCAGAGGCGGTCGGCGCAGGCCTCAAGCAGGTGGCGGTCATGCGAGACGAGAATGATCGCACCCTCGAAATCATTGATCGCCTCGATCAGCGCGGCGCGGCTGTCGATGTCGAGATGGTTGGTCGGCTCGTCGAGGATCAAGAGATGCGGTCCGTTGAAGCTGGCGAGTCCCATCAGGAGCCGCGCCTTTTCGCCGCCCGACAATTGCGCGACCTTGGTGTCGGCCTTGATGTTCGGAAAGCCGAACTGCGCGCATTTGGCGCGGATCTTGGCCTCGGTCGAATCGCGCATGAGTTCCGCGACGCATTGATAGGGCGTCGCCTTTTCGTCGAGATCGTCGACCTGATGCTGGGCGAAGAAGCCGACCTCGAGTTTCGAGGAGCGCCGCACCACGCCGCCCTGCGCCTGCAGGCGTCCGGCGACAAGTTTGGCGAAAGTCGATTTGCCATTGCCGTTTGACCCGAGGAGCCCGATGCGATCGTCCTCGGCGATGTTCAGCGACAGCTTTTTCAGCACGGGCGCGCCGTCATAGCCGACGCTGGCGTCATCCATGGCGACGATCGGCGGACTTAAGGGTTTTGCCGGCGAGGGCAGGTGGAACGGCAAAATATGGCCGTCGACGATGGCCGCGATCGGCTCCATCTTCGCGAGCATCTTGAGGCGCGATTGCGCCTGCGCCGCTTTCGTCGCCTTGGCCCGGAAGCGGTCGACGAAGGATTGCAGGTGCTTGCGCTGATCGTCCTGCTTTTTCTTGTGCTTCAGCAAGATCGCCTGCTGTTCGCGGCGCTGGCGCTCGAAGCCTGAATAATTGCCGCGCCAGAGCGTCAGCTTCGCCGCGTCGAGATGCAGGATATGGTCGGAGACGGCATCTAACAGATCGCGGTCATGGCTGATGACGAGGATGGTCGCCGGATAGCGCTGCAGATAGTCGATCAGCCAGAGCGTGCCCTCGAGATCGAGGTAATTGGTCGGCTCGTCGAGCAGCAGCAGGTCGGGGGCGGAAAACAGCACCGCGGCGAGGGCGACCCGCATGCGCCAGCCGCCGGAAAACTCCGACAGCGGCCGGTTCTGCGCCGCCTCGTCGAAGCCAAGGCCGGCGAGGATGCCCGCCGCGCGGGCCGGCGCCGCATGCGCGTCGATGTCGACGAGCCGCATATGTATATTGGCGATGCGGGCGGGGTCCGTTGCGTGTTCGGCCTCCCGCGTCAGCGCCGCCCGTTCAAGATCGGCGTCGAGAACGAAGTCGATGAGGCTCTGCGCGCCGCCCGGCGCCTCCTGCTCGACGCGGCCAAGGCGCATCTGGCGCGGATAGGAGATCGTCCCCGATTCCGGGGCGAGTTCGCCCGCGATCATGCGGAACAGCGTGGTTTTGCCGGCGCCGTTGCGGCCGACGAAGCCGATGCGGGCGTTGTCCGGCAAAGCGGCGCTCGCCTTGTCGAACAGCACCCTTGGCCCAAGCCGCAGCGTGACATCGTTGATGTGAAGCATGCGGGCTTGTCGCCCGACTTCTGTTGCATTGCAAGAGTTGCGTTGCAAAAGAACACGATGGTGCCCGGATTTTGAGGACGCCTCCTGTCTCCATCGGGCCTCGGCGCGCCGGCGCCGCTTTTGATTTCGCTTAATGCGGAGGCGGGCGCAGACGCTAACCTTAGCGCTGCGGCGCTTTGCCGCCGAAATGAAGCTTCATCGCGGCCTTGTTTCGATCGGCGGCGCCGGTTAGAATAATTCTAAGCCCAGTTTCTTTCTGTGAATTTCAGCCGGAAGCGCTCGGGCTATTCCTGTCATCAATAGCATCCTCGTGCTGGAAACGAATAAGGAGAGTCAAAATGTCGTCGCTTGCGGGCAGCAAAACTGAAAACAATCTGAAGGACGCCTTCGCCGGCGAATCGCAGGCGAACCGGCGCTATCTTTATTTCGCTCAAAAGGCGGATGTCGAAGGCTATAACGACGTCGCCGCCGTGTTCCGCTCGACCGCCGAGGGCGAAACCGGCCATGCGCATGGCCACCTTGAATTTCTCGAAGCGGTCGGCGATCCCGCGACCGGCCTGCCGATCGGCGAGACCACGTTGAACCTCGGCGCCGCCGTCGCCGGCGAGACGCATGAATATACGGATATGTATCCGGGCATGGCGCGCACGGCGCGCGAGGAAGGCTTTGGCGAAATCGCCGACTGGTTTGAAACGCTGGCCAAGGCCGAGCGCTCCCACGCCGGCCGTTTCCAGAAAGCTCTCGACGAGCTGAAGAAGCAGAACGCCTGAACCACGAGACCCGCGTCGCACTCTTTCCGTCCCGGCGCAGCTCTTTTGCGCCGGGCGCATGCGTGTTTCTCGAATTCGTTTGCCAGCCCATTCAAGGTGATGTGAGCGCGACATGAGCGAAGGCGGTTTGGCGGCTCCCTCCCGGCATCCTCTGGATTGGCGGAATCCGGATTTTTACGACGAGGCGAAGCTCGACGCTGAGCTGCGCCGCGTCTTCGACATTTGCCACGGCTGCCGCCGCTGTTTCAATCTTTGCGATTCCTTTCCGCGGCTGTTCGATCTCGTCGACGCCGCGCCGACCGGCGAACTCGACAGCGTCGAGAGCAAGGATTTCAAGCCCGTCGTCGACGCCTGCACGCTTTGCGATATGTGCTACATGACGAAATGCCCCTATGTGCCGCCGCACGAGTTCAATCTCGATTTTCCGCACCTGATGCTGCGCTATCGCGCCGTCGAGGCGAAAAAGGGCGAGGTGAAGTTCGCCGATCGCGAGCTGGCGAAGACCGATCGCAATGGGGCGCTCGCAGCCTATGTCGCGCCGCTCGCCAATTTCGCGACGGATTGCGCCCACAAGACCGCGCGCGCTCTTCTCGAAAAGGCGGCGGGGCTCGATCGGCGCGCCTTTCTGCCTTCCTATCAATCAAAGAGCTTCGCCGCGCGGGAAAAAGCCTCGTCTCCCGAGGTCAACAGGGAAGGCCCGGCCTTCGGCCGCAAGGCGGTGATCTACGCGACCTGCTACGCCAATTACAACGAACCCGCGATTGGCCTCGCCGCGAGCGCGGTGCTGGCGCGAAACGGCGTGGAGACGGAAGTCGTCTACCCACATTGCTGCGGCATGCCGCTTTTGGAGCAGGGCGCGATCGAGGAGGTGGCCGATGCGGCGCGGACCGTGGCGTCGGCGATGAAACCTTGGATCGACAAGGGTTATGACGTCATCGCGCTGGTGCCGTCCTGCGCCCTCATGCTGAAGACCGAGTGGCCGTTGATCCTGCCCGAGGACGAGGACGTGAAGCGCCTCTCAAAGGCGACGTATGACATCAGCGAATATATCGTCGCGATCGCGCGCAAGGAGGGGCTGGCGCCGGGCCTCAGCGCGCTCGAACCGCGCGGCGTCGCGTTGCATGTCTCCTGTCATTCCCGCGCGCAGAACATGGGACAGAAGGCGCGCGAACTTTTAAAGCTCATTCCCGGCGTCGATCTTCAGGTGATCGAGCGCTGTTCGGGACACGGCGGCGCCTGGGGCTGCAAGACGCCGAACTTCGAGACGGCGCTCAAAGTCGGCGCGCCCGTCGCGCGGCAGGCGGCGCAAAGCGGCAAGGCGGTCATCACCTCGGAATGCCCGCTCGCCGGCCATCACATCGCGCAAGGCATGGCGTTGCTCGGCGAGGGCGACAAGGCGGGGAAGGCGGCGCCGCAGCTCGTGATCCATCCGATCCAGCTGATCGCAAAAGCTTATGGCCTCGACGCATGAACGGCGCGCAAAACACTATTCGCGGACTGCGGAGCGGACCATGGTTGACAGGCATAATCTGACGGCGGCCGACATTCTCCCTATGGCGGAATATGGCCAAATCCGCGCCGAGATTCGCCGCAAGATCGCAGCGCGCAAGCAACACCGCCGGGTTGAGGTCGGACCTTATGCGACCTTCTACTTCGAAAATTATGAGACGATGTGGCTGCAGGTCCATGAGATGGTGTTCATCGAAAAGGGCGGCCCCGCGCAGGTTCCCGATGAGATCGCGGCCTATAATCCGCTGGTTCCGAAAGGCGGCGAACTGGTCGCCACCTTCATGATCGAGATCGACGACCCACAGCGGCGCGCGGCCGCCCTCTCCACGCTCGGCGGCATCGAGAACACGGCCTTCATCGGCATCGGCGGGGAACGCATTTTCGCCCGCGCCGAGGAAGATCAGGACCGCACCCGCGAGGACGGCAAAGCCTCCTCGGTTCAGTTCGTCCATTTTGACTTTTCGCCGACTCAGATCGCGGCGTTTCGCTCGCCGGGCGCCGAGGTCGTTCTCGGATTCGCCCATCCGCGTTACGGCCATATGGCCGCCCTGCCGGAGAATGTCCGCGTCGAGCTTGCCGGCGATTTCGACTGATCAGAGTATTTTCGCGTTCATTCCCGCGGCTTCCAAAAGAGCCTCCGGAACGCTTTTGCGGATCAGCCGCGCCAGCGCCTCGATCGCCGGACGGCGCGGGTTGGTCGGGCGTGAAATCAGCCGGATCAGCCTTGAGGTGTGCGGCCCGAGCAGCGGCCGCGCGGTGAGATTGCCCGGCAGGCGCGGATCCTCGATCAGCGCGAGGCCCGGCATTAGGGTCATTCCATAGCCCGCCGCCGCCATGTGAAGCAGGGTCTGCAGGCTGGCC
>DAITNE010000011.1:0-14957 GCA_036834765.1 Methylocella sp. | reverse complement strand
GATCGCGAGCCCGATGCTGCCAAAACGCCGGCCGAGCCCGCCGTTGAGGTCGAGAAACCCAAGGTGAAGTCGGGCGGGGGCGATCGCGGTGACGCTTTCAAACATGAAGTTTCTTTCGCCGGATTTTCTGGCGACCTGCGTCAAGGCCATGCGCGCTTTTACGACCGGAGGCTCCGGCGGAGCAATGAGCCGGCGCGCTCCTTAAGGGAGGAGGTTTTCATACTCAGGGCCGGTGAATAGTTCAAGGCCGACCCGGGCGGGGTCCGCCCTGGAAAGGCGAAAGCTCAGCTACCCGTCGAGTTCGGGATAATGGCGGAAAAGGCCGCTTTCATTGAAGGGGATGCGTCGATCGCTCACGAGATAGGCGCGGATGCGGGGACGCTCCGCCACCGCCGCGTGCAAAGCCGCCGCGAGGGGCGCCTTTTTGAGCGCTGTCTTCATGCTGCGCGGAAAAGCGTAGGCAAGGCCGTCGATGAGCTGGAAAAGCGAGAGATCGGCATAGGTCGTGCGCGCGCCGACGAGGTGACGGTCGCCCTTGGGGTTGCGCGCCAGAATGGCTTCGAACCAGGCGAGAAATTTCGGAATCCGCTCTTCGCGAAACGCCTTAGCGGCGCGCAATGCCTCCGGCTTCTGGTCTTCATAATAGAGGCCGCCGCTGATGGGGTGATGCACGTCATGCGCCTCGCCGACGACGTCGGCGATGGTCAGCTGGATCTGGTGGACCCAGAGCCGGGCGGCTTCGTCGCGCGGCGCGAGGCGCAGGCGAGGCCCGAGATAGAACAGGATGGCGGCGGTCTGCCCGATCAGCGCGCCGCCGTCCTTGAGGAAAGGCGGCGCGAAGGGGGGACGTGCGATCTGCTCTCCTTCCAGCAACTCCATCAGGGAGTCCATTCCCTTGGGTTTACGGGCGCCGTCGACATAATCGGCGCCGGCCTCCTCCAGCGCCAGGCGGACGAATTCGCCGCGCCCCTGGATGCCCGGCCAATAATAAAGCTCGTAAGCCATGCGCGGCGCTCCTTGTTTGCTGATCCGGACGGTTTGCCGATCTCGGACATTTTGCTGATCAAGATCAATGCCGCGAGGGCCGGTTCGGTTCTTATCGCGCGGCGCCAAGCCCGCTGGCCTGCGGTCATGGTTGCCCACATTATTTTTCGCCACCCGATCCTGTTGCTTAACCTTATGACAACGCCGCGACAATCCCATCACGCGAGGGGATTGCGGCCAGGCCTTCGGCATCGAAGCCTTGCCTCGCAAGCAGGATTGTGAAACGCCTTGCGTTGGCGCAAGGTAGACGCCTAAGAAAAGACAATCAGGCGCCTGCGATCGGGACGCCGCATAAGGGAGGGACACGGCATGGCGGCGCAGAGCTATGAATCCATCCAGCAAAACCCCAAATACCGCGAGCTTGTGCGGCAGCGCTCGATCCTTGGCTGGACGCTCGCGGCGATTACGCTGATCATCTATTTCGGCTTCATTCTTCTGATCGCCTATGCGCCGAAATTTCTCGGCACGCCGATCGGCTCCGGCGTGATGACGATCGGCATTCCGATTGGCGTCGCGGTGATCGTTTCGGCCTTCATTCTCGTCGGGATTTACGTGCTCCGCGCCAACGCGACCTACGACAGCCTGACCCGCGAAATTGTCGAGGAGTCCCACTGATGCGCCGCCTCGGCCCCCTACTCGCGACCGTCCTTCTCGCCGCAATTCCCGTGCTCGCGCACGCCGCCGGGGCCGTCGAGGGCGGGACCCAGCAGCCTACCAACTGGCACGCCATCGCCATGTTCGTGCTGTTCGTCTTCCTGACGCTCGGGATTACCTACTGGGCGGCCAAGCGGACCAAATCCGCCGCCCAGTTCTATTCGGCTGGCGGCGGCATCACCGGCTTCCAGAACGGGATCGCCATCGCCGGCGACTATATGTCGGCGGCTTCCTTCCTCGGCATTTCCGGCCTTGTCTACGCGTCCGGCTTCGACGGGCTGATCTATTCGGTCGGCTTCCTCGTCGGCTGGCCCATCGTCACCTTCCTGATCGCCGAGCCGCTGCGCAACCTCGGCAAATATACTTTCGCCGACGTCGCCTCGTTCCGCCTCGGTCAGACGCCGATCCGCATCCTCGCCGCTTGCGGCGCGCTGGTTACCGTGGCGTTTTATCTGATCGCGCAGATGGTCGGCGCCGGCAAGCTGATCCAGGTCCTGTTCGGCCTCGACTACTGGGTTGCGGTGGTCATCGTCGGCGTGCTGATGATCACCTACGTCACCTTCGGCGGCATGCTTGCCACCACCTGGGTGCAGATCATCAAGGCCGTGCTGCTGTTGGCCGGCGCGACCTTCATGGCGCTGGCGGTGTTGTGGAAGTTCGGCTTCAGCCCGGAGGCGCTGTTCGCCAAGGCGGTCGAGGTGCATCCGAAGCATCTCGCCATCATGGCGCCCGGCGCCCTCGTCTCCAATCCGATCTCGGCGATCTCCCTTGGCCTCGCATTGATCTTCGGCACGGCGGGGCTGCCGCATATTCTGATGCGCTTCTTCACCGTGCCGAACGCCCGGGCGGCGCGCAGCTCGGTTTTTTTCGCGACCGGCTTCATCGGCTATTTCTATATCCTGACCTTCATCATCGGCTTCGGCGCCATCTGCCTCGTTTCGACCAACCCGGAGTTCCTCGACGCCGCCGTCGCAGCAATCAAGGGGCCGATCTTGGGGATCAAGGGCGGCTCCAACAACATGGCCGCGATCTATCTCGCCGACGCCGTCGGCGGCGATCTCTTCCTCGGGTTCATCTCCGCGGTCGCCTTCGCCACCATCCTCGCCGTCGTCTCGGGCCTCGCGCTGGCCGGCGCGTCGGCCATCAGCCATGATCTTTACGCCAACGTCTTCCGCAGGGGCCAGGTCAACGAGCTGGAGGAGATGCGGGTGTCGAAGATCGCGACGGTCTGCCTTGGCGTCCTCGCCATCGTTCTCGGCATCATATTCGAGAAGCAGAACGTCGCCTTCATGGTGGGCCTCGCCTTTTGCATCGCCGCCTCGTGCAATTTCCCGGTTCTGCTGCTGTCGATCTACTGGCGCGGGTTGACGACGCGCGGCGCCTTCATCGGCGGCTTCCTCGGCCTCATTTCGGCGGTGGTCATGGTCGTTCTGTCGCCGGCGGTCTGGGAGGTGACGATGGGCCACCCCAAGGGCTCGGCGCCGTTCCCTTACGAAAACCCGGCGCTGTTCTCGATGGCGATCGCCTTCTTCGGCATCTGGCTGTTCTCCGTCACCGACCGCAGCCGGCGCGGCGCTGAGGACCGGGCTGGCTTCGACGCGCAATTCGTGCGCTGCCAGACCGGCATCGGCGCGGCCAAGGCCTCGGCGCACTAAAGGTGCGGCGCTCCGACGAGACGGAGGGGCCGGAGCAGCCATGCCAAATGCATTCGACGAGAACAACCCGCCCTTCGATCGTCTCACGCCCGAGGAGATCGAGCGGGTCCGCCGCGCCGTCGACATCGGCTATTTCCGCCCCGGCGAATCCATCATCGCCGAGGGCGCCGCGGCGGAGGCGCTCTACGTCGTCATCAAGGGCGCGGTCGAAGAGCGCGTCGGCGACGAAACCATCGCTCTTCTCGGCCGGAAGGATTGCTTCGACGCCCGCGCGCTCGTCCAGGGCCAGAGCGCGCACACGTTCCGTGCGCGCGAAGAGACCCTATGCTACATCCTGCCGCGCAAGGCCGCGCTCGACCTCATCAACGACAATCCGCGCTTCGCCGCGTTTTTCTACCTCGAAATCTCGCATAAGCTCGCGGCGATCGCACGCGATGAGGAGGATCGAACCGCCGGCGCGACGATGCGCGCGCGGGTGTCGGAGATTAGCCTCCGTCCGGCCGCCTACATCGACGCTGGCGATACGATAGAGACCGCTGGACATCGCATGCGTGAGGTCAACACCGACGCGCTCTTCGTGCGCGACGGCGACCGCATCGGCGTCATCACCGGCATGAATCTTTTGAAGGCCGTCATATTGAACCGCATGCCGATCACCGCGCCGGTCAAGCCGCTGACCCATTTCGACGTGGTTTCGGTCGCGGCCGACGATTTCGTCTATGCCGCGCTGATCCTGATGACCAAGACCAACAAGCGCCGGGTCGCGGTGCGCGACGGCGAGTCCTATGTCGGCTTCCTCGAAGACGTCGAGTTGATCAGTTTCGTCACCGGCAACGCTCAGCTGGTGGCGAGCCGGATCGACCGCGCCTCCGCGCTCGGCGACCTTTCGATCGCCGCCCGCGAGATCGGCGGCCAGGTGCGGCTGCTGCGCCGTCAGGGCGTCAAGGTCGAGGCCGTCGCCGAGATCGTCTCGGACTTGAACCGCCGCCTTATCGGGCGCACCTTCGACCTGCTGGCGCCGCCGGAGATCCGCGTCGGCTGCCTCATCGTGATGGGCAGTGAGGGCCGCGGCGAGCAGACGGTGCGCACCGACCAGGACAACGCTCTGATCCTCGACGCCCCCGTCGACGCGGCGCTGCTCGAAAAATTCCGAGTCGCGTTCACTGCGGCGCTCGATGACTTCGGCTTCGCACACTGCCCCGGCGACGTCATGGTGCGCAATCCATCATGGTCGAGGCCGCTCGAAGACTATCTCGCCGATTTCCGTCGCTGGGCGAAGCTACCCGACGAAAACGCGCATCTCAATGTCGCGATCTTCTACGACGCTGTCGCTGTCTCCGGCGACGCCGCGTTGCTCGCGAAGGCGAAGCAAGAGTTGATCGAGGCGACGCGCGATAACAACGCCTATTTCGCCCATTTCGCGCGCGCCATCGAGACGTTTCCGACGCCGATCGGCTTCTTCAACAATCTGCTGACGATTGATGGACGCGGCGATGCCGTCGATCTGAAGAAGGGAGGGATTTTCCCCATCGTGCATGGCGTTCGCACGCTCGCGATCGAGCGCGGTCTGCTCGAAACATCGACGGCGGCGCGCATCCAGAAGCTCGTCGATCTCGGCGCGCTGAGCCGCGATTTCGGCCGCGAACTCACGCAGGCGCTGTATTTCCTGATGACCCTGCGGCTCGACGCGCAACTCGCCGCGGCCAGCGCGCTGGTGCGTCCGGCCGGGCTTTCGAGCATGCAGCGCGATCTGCTGCGCGACGCGTTCCGCGTCGTGAAGCAGTTCCGCGACATCATCCGCAACCACTTCAATCTGGCCCGGTTCTAATCATGATCCCACGCGCTCTGAAGCGACTGCTGCACAGGGCTACCCTAAAGGACCCGGCCTACCGGTTTTTGTTCGCGCCCGGGCCGCCTGGCGAGGCAGTCGCCTTCGATTGCGAGACAACCGGGCTCGACTGGCGCCGCGACGACATCTGCAGCATCGCCGCGGTCCGCATCAAGGGCGACCGCATCCTGACCAGCGAGCGCTTCGAGGCCGTGGCGCGGCCACGGGCTGAGATGCGCGCCGAGGCCATCAAGGTGCACCTTCTGCGCGAGTCCGACGTCGAAATCGGCGCGCCGATCGAGACTGTGATCCCGCGTTTTCTCACGTTTATCGGCGGCCGGCCGTTGGTCGGATATTATCTCGAGTTCGACGTCGGCATGGTCAATAAATATCTGCGCGGGCTGCTCGGCATCGAACTGCCGAATCCGATGATCGAAGTGTCGAAGCTTTATTACGAGCGGAAATACGGCGACGCGCCGCCAGGATCTGTGATCGACCTGTCGTTCCGCGCGATTTTGAACGATCTCGACCTGCCCGCGCTGGATCAGCACGATGCGTTCAACGACGCGCTGATGACCGGGATGATGTATCTGAAACTGCGCGATCTGAAAGAGCGCGGCGTCCGCATCGCGAGGTTGCGCGATGTCGAGGAGCCGCAGACGACCGTCGCGTGAGGGGGATTACAGGTTCCGCAGCCTCATTTTGCGCGCGCCGCAAGCAGTGGCGCGAGGCCACTTGAAATTTGCAGCGGTCATGCTCTAAGGGCTCGTCTCCGGCTTGGCCGCAATCGTGAGGTTCCATGTTTCCGCCCCGTCTCCTTCGCGTCGCGCTTCTCGCCGCGCTCGCGGCGCAGCCGATCGCTTCCTTTGCGCCCCCCGCGGCCGCCGAAGTCACGACGCCGAGCGGCCTTCGCGTCAATGACGCGGCCCTTGGCAAGGGCGCTGCCGCGAAGCCCGGCCAGACCGTGACCGTGCATTACACCGGCTGGCTATTCGTCGACGGCAAGAAAGGCGCGAAATTCGACAGTTCGCTCGATCGCGGCGAACCGTTCGCCTTCACCCTCGGCATGAAGGTCGGCGGCAAGCGCACGCTGATCATTCCGCCCGAACTCCGCTATGGCGCGCGCGGCGCGGGCGGCGTCATTCCGCCGAACGCGACGCTGATCTTCGACGTCGAGCTTCTTGGCGTGAAATAACGCGGACGCCGGCGAGGCGCCCAGCCGCAGCTCGGCATTGCGATGCGCCATTTACATATGCCACAGTAAGACGCGGGATCCGGAGCCTTCGGGTCCCGCATGTCGCGCCCGCGCGCGCCCGAATCGCCACATTTGCGGCGGACCAGATCGCTGTTCGCGCATCTATTCCCGGGGTCAAGTCATGGTCGATGCGCCGCATGCTTCGCTGAAGTCTAAAGTCGTCCATGAGGCTGAAAAGTTTTTCGCTTACTTCATCTATCTCTGGATCCTGTTCGGCCTCTTCTCGCTGCATAAGGCGATCATTTTTCAGCCGGGGCATCTCGTTCCAAGACTTGGCTTCGCCTGCTTCAACGCGCTGATCATGGCCAAAGTCATGCTGCTCGCCGACGATTTTCGCGTCGGCGAGCGCTTCCATTTCGATCGCCTGATCTTTTCCATCCTGTTCAAGGCGGCTGCGTTTTCATTCGTCATGGTGGTTTTCGATCTCGTCGAGGAAATCGTCCTCGGCCATTTTCACGGAAAGGATGTCGCGGAAAGCCTCGCCGATCTTGGCGGGGGCAGTCTCACCGTGATCATTTCGATCGGGGTGATCATGTTCTTCGTCCTGATTCCGTTCTTCGCATTCACGGAGCTCGACCGCGTGACCGGCCGGGACAAGCTCGTCAGGGTGCTCCTGGCGCGGCGACCGAACGCCTGAGCGCCCCCGCGGCGCGTCGGGCGTCGGCCTCTCGCAGTATTCTTGAATGGTTTTAATCTGGGCTTGGGCAATTTTGTCTTTATAGACCGAATCTAAACTGCGATAATGCATTGTGTGGCCGCCGCCGATGCGATATTTATAGCTTGCTTTGCTCCATAAGGAGTGCAAGGCGTCAATTTCGCGGTGCCTGATGATCGTATGCTCGTGCAATGTCGTGTCCGACGCGATGGTTAAAGCCGCTCTCGCCCCGGCGGATGGCAAGCTTTGCCCGCGCACGCCGAGCGCCGTCTATAAGCGCCTCGGGTGCAGCCCGTGTTGCGGGCGATGCTTCGTGACCGTGCGCGAGATTATCGACGAGACGCTTGGCGCGCACGGGCGCGAGCATTCGCATGCGCCGTCCTGCGGCGCGTCCTGCAATGGAAATCTCGCCACGCCTTTGGACGGGGCGTCTGTTCTCGCCGCCAGCGCTTAGGGATTTCTGCCCCGGCGCCCCACGCCGGAGGGGGCCGCCCCTTCAAATCGCTTGAGATCGGCGTCAAGTCCAAATAAACCAAAGCATTGGCCGTCGGCGCCCCCGCCGAATCAGGGGACCTTTGCGGCTTCGCGCCTGATCCAGGGCCGCAACTTCGGGAGTTCGCTGCGATGAAGGGCGATGACAGGGTAATCGACTATCTCAACAGAAGCTTACGCAGCGAGTTGACGGCGATCAACCAATATTGGCTTCATTTCAGGATTCTCGACAATTGGGGGTTCAAGGAGCTCGCCAAGAAATGGCGCGAGGAATCGATCGAGGAGATGCGTCACGCTGACAAGATTACGGCGCGCATCCTGTTCCTTGAGGGGTTTCCCAACATGCAGGTGCTCGACCCGCTGCGGATCGGCCAGACCGTCGAGGAGATCCTCAGCTGCGATCTCGCCGCCGAACTTTCCGCGCGCGCGCTCTACACCGAGGCGGCGGAATACGCGGTCAGCGTGCACGACCTTGTCACGAAGGAACTATACGACGACCTTCTGATAGATGAGGAGCATCATATAGATTTCCTCGAGACGCAGCAGGAATTGATCCGGCAGGTCGGCGTCCAGCTCTACAGCCAGAAGCATATCGGCGAGCTGTCGAAGGATCTCTGAGCGATCGGACGGCGCCGCCTCGGCGGCGTGTGGGTTGGCGTCCCCGGACTGTCCGGTCCGGGGCTAAAACCGGTCAAAAACCTGTTTCACGTGAAACACCCCCGCGGCTCAAAACGCCGCGGCTAATGCCCCTCCATGCCGGGCCCGGCGCTGACGCGGTCGGCGATCGCCAAAAGCAGCATGGTGACGGCGAAGGCGAGCAGGATGCCGACCACCCAGGCGAGTTTTTCCGGATCGGCGTGATTGGCGATGTCCATGAACCATTCGAGGACCTGAACCGCCGTGATCGCGACGAGCGAGCCGAGCAGCTTCTGCTTTAGCCCTGCGAAGCCGATGCGCATCAGGCCGTCCGGCCAGTCCGGATGGTCGGCCGCGTTGACCGGCCGGACGAAATTCTCATAGGACGAGCAGATCACGATCAAGATCAGATTGGCGATCAGCGTGAGATCAATCAGGCTTAATATGCTGACGATCATATCATTGGAGTCCGCGGTCTTGATGCGCAGCACGAAACTGATCAGCCCGTCGCCGAATCGAAAGAGAAGCCCGAGCAGGGCCGCGACCAGCCCGAGCAGAAACGGCGCCATCAGCCACCGGCTGCTGAAGAAAAGTCCCTCGATGGCGCGTTCGATCACATTCATGAAAGGCCTCCGCCACATTTGATGCCACGGATCGGCGGCTGCGCGCAACAGGCGCCTTTAGATCGCGATGAGTTTGGATTGAAACAATCCAAACTCATGAACATGATCGATTCCAGGAGTTTAGAGCGGGACGCGGGCGGAAAACCGCTTCCTGCTTTTCCTCATCCCGGTCCAGCCTTACGCCGTCCGCAGTTCGGCGACGCGCACCGGGACCGGCGGATGCGAATAATAGAACAGCACATAGAGCCGGTCCGGCGTCAGCGTCGAGAGATTATCGCGCGTGAGGCGCGTTAGGGCGCTGATCATCGCCTCCCTGCCGACTATCGTCCGCGCGAAATCGTCGGCCTCGAACTCGGCCCGGCGCGACAGCCAGTTGGTCAATGGCGCCGCGAGATGCAGGATCGGCCCGAGCGCGATCATGACGATGGTGAGGACGACGCCGGGGTCGTCCGGCAGCGCGAAGGCGCTGGCGAGGCCGCCGGCGGAGAACGCCCAGCCCAGGACCGCGAACATAATGAACATAAAAGCCGCCGACTGCGCCAGCCGCTGGCCGATATGCCCGAGTTTGAAGTGGCCGAGTTCATGCGCGAGGATCGAAAGGATTTCGTCCTCGCTGTGCTTTTCGAGCAGTGTGTCGAAGAAGACGATGCGCTTCGCCCTGCCCAAGCCGGAGAAATAGGCGTTGCCGTGACTGGAGCGCTTCGAGGCGTCCATCACAAAGAGGCCCCTCGATTCGAAACCGCATCTTTCCAGCAGATCCTCGATCCGGCTCTTCATCCCACCGTCAGGCAGCGGCGTAAATTTGTTGAAGAGCGGCGCGATCCACATCGGAAAAATCACCGTCAAGGCGATCGTGAGCGCGACCGAAACAGCCCAGCCGAGCAGCCACCAGAATCGCGGCATCGCGGCGAGCAGCCAGAACATCCCGAAAAGCAAGAGGGCGCCGAGCAGGAATTGCAGGGAAAGGCCCTTGAGGCGATCCAGCGCGAAGGTCAAAGGGCTCGCGCGGTTGAAGCCGAATTTCGCCTCGAGCCCGAACGTCCTTGCGAGCGAGAACGGCAAATGGAGCGCCGCGCCGATGGCGCCGACCGCCAGGACCAACGCGACGCTGCGCAGCAGCCCGGCCGGAACGATCGCGGCAATCGCGGCGTAGAGCGGGGCCAGCAGCAAGGTCAGCCAGAGGACGCTCAGAAGCGTGTCGAAGACCGTCTCGGCGAGGCCGAAGCGGATGTTGGCGAGCGTATAGTCGGCGGCGCGCTGATGCTCTTCGAGCGTGACCGAATTGCGGAAATCGACCGGCACAGCCGCGCGGTTCGCGGCGACCGACGCGGCCTGGCGGCGCTTCAGATAAAGATCGAAGACGCCGGAGGCGATGATCGCGGCGATGATGACGGCGGCGATGAGATGCAAGTTCCGAGTCCCGCTTTATCTGGTCCCGCTTTGAATCTGCCCCGTTGCGCCGGGAACGCGGGCCGGTCGCCGGGAGCCCGGATCGGCGAGGATCTATCCCGCGGCGCGATCAGTCTCAGCGCGCGCCGGCGCGGCGCTCTTTGGGCGCAGTCTGACGACGATGTCGATCTTGGCGATCTCATAGCCCTCGGGCGGCGTGATGCCCTCGGCGAAGCTTGCGCTATCGAGCGCGATGTCGCACACGACGCCGGTGTCCTCGAAGTAGAAATGCGAATGATCGCTGGTGTTCGTATCGAAGACGGTCTTGCCGCCCTCGATGGGGAGGCTGCGGACGAGCCCGACCTCGGCGAACAGGTTGAGGACGTTGTAGACGGTCGCGAGCGAGGCCGGCATGCACGCGGATTGCGCTTCATGGGCGAGCGCATCGGCGGTCAGATGCCGGTCGCCCTGTCCGAACAGAAGCCGTGCGAGGCCAAGCCGCTGCCGCGTCGCACGGAGGCCAAAACGCTCGAGCAGCGTGCGCGCCTTGAAGCCTGGCCCTCCCGCGATCCGGGCAGGATTGTTTCCGTTGAAACCATACATGAGGCGCCGCGCTTCCCACTCCATTGGAAAATCGTGTTTCACGAGAAACACATTGAAATCAATTTTCGGTCGCGCACAACGAAAAAATTCGATGCTGGAACTCTTCTAATTGGTCTCCAATATCTGTCCAAGACGGCGCCGATCGCAGCATCCGCGCGCCGCAAATTCCTAATTTAATAACGTTATCAAAAATATGCGCCGCGCGCAAAAATCGGGAAGTGGGTCAGCTTGAATGTCTGCAAAGCGTGGGAATCGGTCACTGGCTCGCGCCACATGAATAACGCTGTTGCGCCGAGAGCGGACTATGCTCCAGACTATTCCTACCTCTAACACTCTGACATACAGAGGAGTTTCAAGAGCCAAGGAGATCATGCCGTGGCGAACGCGGACGCGCCGGACGTCCGCGCGAGCAAGAGCGGCTTCCGCCCAGCCTCCCTTGATGCGGTCAATTTCCTCTCATCCGACGTACGCGGCGCGGTCGGGCCTTTTCTCAATGTTTTCCTCGTCACCCAGCAGCTTTGGAGTCAGTCCGAAGTGGGGCTGGTAACGACCGTCGGCGGCCTGCTCGGGCTTCTCGTCCAGACCCCCATCGGCGCCGCGATCGACGAGACCCGCGCCAAAAGGGGAGTTATCATACTGGCGCTTGCCGTGTTGGCGATCACGGCCACCGTTATCTTCGCCCTGCCGAGCTTTTGGCCGGTGGCGATCGCCAACAGCCTGATGGCCATTGCCGGCGATGTCTTCGGTCCGGCGGTCGCGGCCGTGACCTTGGGTCTATATGCGCGGACACAACTGGCGCGGCGGATGGGGCGCAACGCGGCCTTCGACAATGCAGGCAATATCGCGATCGCCTTGGTCGCTGGAGCGGTCGGTTATGAATTCTCGCAGCGCGCCGTTTTCCTGCTGGTGCCAGTCTTCGCCGTGCTGACGGTGATCGCAGTGCTGTCCATTCCCGCCAAGGCCATCGATTACAACCGGGCGAGAGACCTGGAGGCCGAGCCCGGCGCGGTTGAGAGCCCCCCGGCCGCCGCTGGCTACGGCATCCTGTTCAAATCCCGGCCGCTGGTCATCTTCGGCCTCTGCGTCATGCTGTTTCATCTTGCCAATGCGGCGCTGCTGCCGCTGGTAGGACAGAAACTCGCCGCCGCATATCCAAAGGAAGCGACGGCCATGATGTCGGCCTGCATCGTAGCCGCACAGGCGGTCATGCTGCCGATCTCGCTCCTGGTCGGCTACAAGGCCGACAGTTGGGGACGGAAGCCTCTGTTTCTAGCTGGGTTCGCCATCCTGCCCATCCGCGCAGTCCTCTACACCCTCTCCGACAACAGCCTCTGGCTGATCGGAGTGCAGGTGCTCGATGGCGTCGGCGCCGGGATTTTCGGCGCGCTCACGCCTCTTGTGATCGCCGATATCATGCGAGGCACCGGGCGCTACAACCTCGCCCAAGGCGCCATCGCCACGGTCCAAGGGATTGGCGCCTCGCTGAGCGGCATGGCTGCCGGCGAGATCGTCGATCACTATGGCTATGCCGTCACTTTCTTGACCTTGGGAGCCGCTGCGGCGATCGCACTGACCGTCTTTGCTATCTGGATGCCAGAAACGGCGAACCAGGAACAGTCGCCTCTCTGCCGCTAGGGCTGCTTTGTTTCAGGAAGGACCAAAGAAGCCGCCATCGTGAAGGTCCGCTTAGGGTGTCGTTAGCGACATTCAAACTGACCCACTGCCAGAAATTCGGCTTCGCGCGCGCATGCAGCCCTTCGCGCCGGGACACGCGCTGAAATTACCTGCCCTCGCAGGGCCGCGCTCTCGTTCACGCGACCCCGATCGGCTTTTGTTTGCGGATATGGCCGTCAAGTTCGATGTGAAGCTCGAATTCCTGACCCTTGGCGTCGCGGGCGCGCAGTTCGAAATGCTTTGGCTTGCGATGGGGTTCACCGATGGCGGCGAAGCCCGCCTGATCGGCCGCGCGCAGCGCAATCAGCGCGTCCGCGGGCTCATGAGGCGGCGGCTTTTGGGGATGCTCGATGACGACGGTGGCCTCGCCCTCGTGCGCGATCCTATGAACCTTGATTTCGGACGGCTTTTTCTCGCCTGCGCGAACAGCGCGGCACCCTTTGGGCCGAAATCGGCGAGGATATTGCCCTGCGCCGTCGCGAGGACGAAGCGATGGGCGAAGACGTCGGCGATGGCGCCGGTATATTCGACGGTCTGATGGGGCGGCGGCATGGCGATTCCTGTCGTGGTCTTCTGTCGCCCGGGGCGCTAACGCTCTAGCTGCAGCGCGTCAGGACGGGCTTTTCGCGTCGCCGACGAGCCTCGGCTTGTCGCTGTAGAGGCTCGGGAACAGACGCTTCAAATTCTCGACCTTCGGCAGGTCGTTGTAGACGATATAGGGATAGCTCGGATGCAGCGCCAGAAAATCCTGGTGATAGGCTTCGGCTGGATAGAAGCCTTTCAGCGGCTTGACCTCCGTCGCGATCGGCCGGCTGAACGCGCCGGAATGGTCTAGCTGCTCGATATAGGACTTCGCCAGCTCCATCTGGCTCGCGCTGGTCGTGAAGATGGCGGAGCGGTATTGCGTTCCGGTATCCGGGCCCTGGCCGCCCTGCTGCGTCGGATCATGCGCCACCGAGAAGAAGACGCGCAGGATCTGGCCGGTCGACACGATGCGCGGATCGTAGGTGATCTCGACGGATTCCGCGTGGCCGGTGCGCCCGGTGCTGACGGTCTCATAATGCGCCGTATCCGCCGCGCCGCCGGCGTAGCCGGACACGGCCGATTCGACGCCCTTCACATGCTGAAACACGCCCTGGACGCCCCAGAAGCAGCCGCCTGAGACGACAAGGGTCTGCGGCCCGTCGGCGGCGGGATCTTGCGTGGGCGCCGGGACGAGCTTCGCGGATTCGGCGGCGGCGGGGCCGGCGAACCCCAAAGCCAAGGCAACCAGTGCGCCCTGAGCGATCTGGCGGAGGCGCGTCCCGCGTGGCGAGCGATCGGACGTGGTCATGGAGCGGATCCTTTTGTTCAAGCTGGCCCGCCGCGCGGGACGAAATGCAGCGCGGCCGAATTCATGCAGTAGCGCAGGCCCGTCGGCTTCGGGCCGTCGTCGAAGACATGGCCGAGATGCGCGTCGCAACGGCTGCACGAAACGGCGGTGCGGGTGAAGCCGAAGCTGCGGTCGATGCTCTCGACGACATTGGTCTTGGCGATCGGCTGCCAGAAGCTCGGCCAGCCGGTGCCGGACTCGAATTTCGTTTGCGAGTCGAACAGCGCCGTGTCGCAGCAGACGCAGCGATAAAGTCCGCTCGCGTGCTGGTTCCAATAGGCGCCGGTGAAAGCGCGTTCGGTGCCGGCCTCGCGCGTGACCTCATAGGCTTCCGGCGACAGTTGCGCGCGCCATTCCGCCTCGCTCTTGACGACCTTGGGCACGCGCTTGGCGCCGAGGCTCTCGCCCGCCGGGCTGAACTCCTCGATGAGCGCATCCTCGGCCGCGGCGGCTCGAGCGCGCGGGGCGACCGACGCAGCCAGGGCAAATGCCGAGACCGCGGCCGAAGCGACGAACCGCCGCCGCCCCGCGTCGCACCTGTCCGCGCCGGGTCGTGGATCAATCCTCTTCATCGCTGTTTCCTCGGCTGCTTCTTTTGGGACCGTCGTCCTTCCCGGCCTTCTATCGACGCGCCGTCGCGGCGGCCAGAACGCTCAAAATCGAACTGACGCAGGGTTGGGACGCGCATGACCGCACGCTTCAGGGAAGGATCTCCTGAGCGGTTAATCGCAACGCGGCCTTGCGGCGTTACGCCATCACGGAATGTTGAACGCCGGATATCGAACGGGCGGCGCATTTCGGCACCCGTCTCCTCGTTCGGGAACCGGGCGAACCTCGGCGATCGGCTTTAAATCAGCGCAAACGCATTTAATCAGCGCAGCCGCAGGCGCAACCGCGCGCGCCCGCACGCGGCCCGTTTTCTTCGATGCGGGGGGCGGCGGCATCCGCCACCCCAAGGGTCGACCTTTCAAAAGGCGGCGCCCGGCTTTTTCTGGCGGCGAGGCTCCGCGCGGGATTACTGTTTCGCCACCGAAGTGAACGCGCTTTGCGCGGATCGCACCTCAGGATGACGGAGCG
>DAITNE010000010.1:0-15282 GCA_036834765.1 Methylocella sp. | reverse complement strand
GGCGCTGCTCGATGCGGCGGGAGATTTGCGCGAAAGGATCCGCGCCGGGGTGTTCGTTTCGGGGCGCCGCTGGAATTTGAAGATGACCGACAGCGTCGACGTTCTGCTGCCCGAGAGAAATCCCGCGGCGGCGGTGGCGAGCCTCGTCAACCTGCAACGCGAGGCGCGCATTCTCGACAAGGCCGTGCTGTCGATCGATCTGCGCCAGAGCGACCGCATGGTCGCGCGTCTCACCGAAGACGCCGCGGCCGAGCGCGCCGAATTGATCGCCCGCAAACCGAAAGCGAAAGGCGGCCAGACATGAATTCGGCGAGCCTGCCGCCCCGGCTTCGTCCCCTTTCGGAGCGAAAGAGCGCCATTCTCTCGGTGCTCGACGTCGGAACCTCCAAGATCGTCTGCCTGATCGCGCGGCTCAATCCGAGCGGCGCGTCCCAGTCCCTGCGCGGACGCACGCATCGGTGCCGGATTCTTGGCATCGGGCATCAACGCTCGCGCGGCATCAAGGGCGGCGCCGTCGTCGACATGGACGCCGCTGAAGAAGCGATACGGCTCGCCGTCGACGCGGCGGAGCGCATGGCCGGGGTCGAGGTCGAAAGCGTCATCCTCAACGCAACCGGCGGACGGCTCGGCTCGCAGCTGTTCGACGCCAAGGTCGCGATCGGCGGCCGCGCCGTCGCGCAAAGCGACATCCATCGCGTGCTGGAAGCCTGCACGGCGCGCGGCGCGCGCGACGGTCGCGCCGTTCTGCATTCCCTGCCGATCGGCTTTTCGATTGGAGAAACCCGCCGTATCGAGGATCCAAGAGGCATGATTGGCGACGAGCTCGGCGCCGACATGCATGTCCTCAGCTGTGATGCGGCGGCCGCCCGCAATCTCATTCTCGCCGTCGAGCGCTGCCATCTGACCGTCGACGCCATGGTTGCGACGCCCTATGCGGCGGGCCTTTCGACGCTCGCCGACGACGAGGCTGAACTTGGCGCGGCGCTGATCGACATGGGCGCCGGCACCACCTCGGTCAGCGTCTTTTCCGGCGGCAATCTCACCTATGTCGACGGCTTCGCGCTCGGCGGCAATCATGTCACCACCGATATTGCGCGCGGCCTCAGCATCAGGCTCGCCGACGCCGAACGTCTGAAAACCCTCTACGGCGCCTGCCTCGCCTCGGCCTCGGACGAGCGCGAGACGATCTCCGTCGTTCAGGTTGGCGAGGACGGCGAACATCCGGCGCATCTGCCCAAGGCCAATCTGATCTCGATCATCAAGCCGCGCGCCGAAGAAATTCTGGAGCTCGTGCGCGATCGGTTGAAAAGCGCGGGCTTTCCGGCCCATGCGGGGCGCCGGATTGTCCTCACGGGCGGCGCGAGCCAGCTCACCGGCATGCCGGAGGAGGCGAAGCGGATCATTTCGGGGCAGGTGCGCATGGGACGCCCGCTCGGCGTCGAAGGGCTTCCGGAAGCGGCGAAGAGTCCGGCCTTCTCCGCGGCGGTCGGCCTGCTCGTCTATCCGCAGGTGAGCGGCAACGAACATTTCAGGCCCTCGCGCCGCGTCAGCGCGCCAGGGCCGGAAGCGAACGGATATATGGGCCGCGTCGGCCGCTGGTTGAAAAGCAGCTTTTGACGCGACCACAAGCGAAGACGGAATGGTGGCGGCCTTTCCGACTTCATCGAATGAAGCAGACAAAGAAACCTGGGCGACCCTGACCGGTGCTCCAACGTCGAGAGGCCAGACGATGACGATCAATCTCAAAGCGCCCGAGCTCCGGGAACTGAAGCCGCGTATCATGGTGTGCGGGGTCGGCGGAGCGGGCGGCAACGCCGTCAACAACATGATCGTTTCGGGACTGATCGGGGTCGACTTCATCGTCGCCAATACCGACGCCCAGGCGCTCACAGCCTCGCGCGCCGAGCGCATCATCCAGATGGGCCTGCAGGTGACCGAAGGCCTCGGCGCCGGATCGCAGCCCGAAGTCGGACGCGCCGCCGCCGAAGAGGCGATCGAAGAGATTCGCGATCATCTGTCCGGCGCGCATATGTGCTTCGTCACGGCCGGCATGGGCGGCGGCACGGGCACGGGCGCCGCGCCCGTCATCGCCCGCGCCGCGCGGGACATGGGCATTCTCACCGTCGGCGTCGTCACCAAGCCGTTCCAGTTCGAAGGCGCCCGGCGCATGCGCGTCGCCGAAGCCGGCATCAACGAGCTGCAAAAGGCCGTCGATACGCTTATCATCATTCCGAACCAGAATCTGTTCCGCATCGCGACCGAAAAGACGACCTTCGCCGACGCCTTCGCGATGGCCGATCAGGTGCTCTATTCGGGCGTCGCCTGCATCACCGACCTCATGGTCAAGGAAGGCCTCATCAATCTCGACTTCGCTGACGTCCGCGCCATCATGCGCGAGATGGGCAAAGCCATGATGGGCACCGGCGAGGCGTCGGGCGATCGCCGCGCAATCCTCGCCGCCGAAGCCGCGATCGCCAATCCGCTCCTCGATGAAGTGTCGATGAAGGGCGCCCGGGGCCTTCTCATCTCCATCACCGGCGGCAATGATCTGACCCTCTACGAGGTCGACGAGGCGGCGGGCCGCATCCGTCAGGAGGTCGACGAGGACGCCAATATCATTCTCGGCGCGACCTTCGATTCGAGCCTCGACGGCATCGTCAGGGTGTCCGTCGTCGCCACCGGGATCGATCATCCGGCCGGCGTCCATGAGGCCAACGCCGCCGAAACACGCATCGCCGAGGTGGCCAACCGCCTGCGCGCGCAGACAGCGGCGCGTCCGATCGAGACAGCGCCGCAGCCTTCCTTCGAGGTCGCAGCGGCCGAATCCTTCGCGCCCGCCCGGCCGGCCTACGAGGAGCGTCCGGCGCAGCAGCAATTCAAGCCCGCTCACGCTGCGCCGCAAGGGATCCAGGGCGTATATGTCGAGGAGGCGGCGCCGCAGCCGCGCTACGCCGAGGCCGCGCCGCAGCATTCGCGCGCCGCCGATCATTTCGAGCCGGGTCCGTTCATCCCAGGCGCCGCCGAATCGCCCCTCGTGCGACCGCAGAGAATGCCGCAGATCGACGATCTGCCGCTGCCGGCGCAAAATCAGATCCGCGCCCATCGCGGCGAGGCGCCGACGCAGCCGCATGGCGAAGCCAAGCGCCGTTCGCTGCTCGAGCGGCTAGCCTCCTTCGGCGCCGGACGGCACGACGAGGGCGCTCCGCCGGTTCAGCAAGAGCGCCCCGCGGCTCCTCGGCCCCCGGCGCAGCAAAGGCCGCCGGCGCCGGGCCCGGTGCACGCCGAATATGGCAAGCGTCCGCAACCACCGGCGCCGCCGCGGGCTGCGCAGGCACCCGATCAGCATCCAAGAGTCGCCTACCAGCCCCGGGCGAACGAGGAGGACCAGCTCGAAATCCCCGCGTTCCTGCGCCGTCAGTCGAGCTGACGGCGAGATTGCCCGCTCTTTGCCCCCCAAAGGCATTGCAAGAGCCTTTGGCGGTCGAGGGGACGTGCGAAAGGACCTGCAGGGGGCTTAATGGCGTAGCGGGCGCGCCACAGTCAGGAAAAAATCAACGTGGAGGCCGACCGCAGCGCCACACTAATGCCTTTGTGACGCCGCACATAAATGGCGGAGCTTGAGCGGCTTAGGTCGGCCGTTCATGCGCGACTAAAGGGTTTTTCCGGCCGACAATTGAGCGACCCCCATGACTTATGCATCAAATGACATGCGTTTTTCCCAGGGGCGGCGCGCCTTGCGCCTCGCGCTCGGACTTGCCGGCGCGCTGGCGCTGCCCGCCGCCGCCCACGCGGACATGCTCGATTCGCTGAACCCGATGAACTGGTTCAGCGGCGACAAATACAAGACCGAGATCGTTCCCGAGACGCCCGCGGACGACCTTTACAATCAGGGCCTCGCGCGCCTGAAGGCGAGGGATTACGCCGCGGCCTCAAAATCATTTGAGAGTCTTGAGAAGCAATATCCCTATTCGCAGTGGCAGAGGAAAGGTCTGCTGATGACCACCTTCAGCCAGTATCAGGCCGGCAGTTACGACGATTCCATCGGCTCCGCGAAGCGCTATATCGGCCTTTATCCGAATGCCCCAGACGTCGATTACGCCACTTATCTCGAGGCGATGTCCTATTATAATCAGATCCCGGACGTCAGTCGCGACCAGGAGCGGGCGGCGAAGGCGGCGGATCTATTCCAGCAGATCGTCACTAAATTTCCCAAATCCGAGTATGTCGAGGATTCGCGCTACAAGCTCCAGGTCACCCGCGACCAGCTCGCCGGCAAGGAGATGATGATCGGGCGCTATTATCTCAATCAGCGCAATTACGTCGCAGCGGTCGGCCGCTTCCGCGAAGTGCTGGCCAAATATCAGACGACCCGTCATGCCGAGGAGGCGTTGATGCGGCTCACCGAAGCCTATCTCGCGCTCGGCGTTCCGCAGGAAGCCCAGACGGCGGCGGCGATCCTTGGCCACAATTATCCGGATTCTGTTTGGTACAAGGACGCTTATTCGCTGTTGCGGACCGACGGTCTGGAGCCGAATGAAGACAAGGGCTCGTGGATATCGAAGGCCGCCCACTCGATGGGCCTCGGCTAAACGTTTTCGAACGAAGCGGTGCAAGATTCGCGTTAGAACAACGACTTAAAGAGCATGATCATTCTATTTTGAATCGTCATGCTTTTTGCGTTTTGCGGTTTCGCACACTCGAATTACATTATCTTCGCCTTTGACGGCGATGTCGGCGCGCGAATCGATCTTTAGATTCGCGTCGACAGGCGCGAGGGTTTTGAGGCGCCGCGCCGCGCGACGGCAAAATCAGGCTGGCTGGCGCGAGGGGAAACGTCGGCCGGATGCTGGTTAACCTCTCCATCCGCAACATTGTCCTGATCGATCAACTCGATCTTGCGCTTAGCGGCGGCCTCACCGTTCTTACCGGCGAGACCGGCGCTGGCAAATCGATTTTGCTCGACGCCTTTTCCCTGACGCTTGGCGCGCGCGGCGACGGCGCGCTCGTGCGCGAAGGCGAGGCGCAGGGTCAGGTCACCGCGGTCTTCGAACTCAGCCTCGACCATCCAGCCCTCGCGGCGGCGAATGCGCAGGACATCGAGACCGATGGCGGCCTCATTCTGCGCCGGGTTCAGTTGGCCGATGGCCGCACTCGCGCTTTCGTCAACGACCAGCGCGTCACCTCGCAGGCGCTGCGCGCGATCACACGCGAGCTCGTCGAAATTCACGGTCAGCACGACGATCGCGCGCTCGTTGATTCGAGCACCCATCGCCAGCTTATCGACGCTTATGGCGGCCTCGGCCCACAGCTGTCCAAGACCCGCGCGGCGCATGCGCGGTGGCGCGAGCTCAAGGCCGAGCGTGCGCGCGAGGCGGAGCGAATCGAAAAGGTGCGCGCTGACGCCGATTATCTGCGCCACGCCTTTGGCGAACTCGAAAAGCTCGACGCGCGCGCTGGCGAAGAAGAAGAGCTGGCCTCGCGGCGCGCCGCCATGATGCAGGCCGAGAAGGTCGTCAGCGACCTGCGCGACGTCGCTGAGGCGGTCAGCGGCGATCATTCGCCGATGTCCGCGCTGACCGCCGCTTTGCGCCGGCTGCAGCGCCGCCAGACGCAGGCGCCGGCCCTGATCGAGCCGGCGGCGCAGGCGCTCGACGCGGCGATCAGTGCGCTCGATCTCGCCGGTCAGGCGCTCGATGACGCTCTGCGCGCCGCGAATTTCGATCCGGGCGAACTGGAGCAGGTCGAGGAGCGGCTATTCGCCTTGCGCGCCGCAAGCCGCAAATATTCCGTCGCCGCCGATAATTTGCCGCAGCTCGCCGGGACCTTCGGGGGGCAGCTTGCCGACCTCGACGCCGGTAAGGCGCGGCTGCGCCAGCTGACCGAGGCCGTCGCGGCGGCGGAGGCCGCCTTTGTCGGGGCCGCGAAAGAATTGTCGCGGGCGCGCCACGCCGCCGCCAAGGCGCTCGACCGCGCGGTGAACGCCGAGCTGCCGCCATTGAAACTGGAAGGCGCGCGTTTCTCGACTGCGATCGCGACGGAGGCCGCCGGCCCGGAGGGCGTCGACCAGATCGAATTCTGGGTTCAGACGAACCCCGGAACGCGGCCGGGCCCGCTGATGAAGATCGCCTCGGGCGGCGAACTCGCGCGATTCATGCTCGCCCTGAAAGTGGTTCTCGCCGACAGGGGATCGGCGCCGACCCTCGTTTTCGACGAGATCGACACCGGCGCCGGCGGCGCGGTTGCCGATGCGATCGGGCAGCGCCTGGCGCGTCTTGCAAAGGGCGTGCAGGTGCTCGCGGTCACCCATGCGCCCCAGGTAGCCGCCCGGGCCGAAGATCATTTGCGCATCGCCAAGGACCCTGCGGGGGCCGGCCGCGTCGCGACGCGGGTTCTCCCGCTCGGCCACGACGCACGGCGCGAGGAGATCGCCCGCATGCTGGCGGGGGCGTCGATCACCGACGAGGCGCGGGCCGCCGCCGCGCGGCTGATGCGAGGGGCCGGGTGATTCCTGATCTCGCCGCCCGCGTGCACGATCATTCCTACCGCGTCGATCCGATCGTTCGCACGCTGCTCGATACGGATTTCTACAAATTCCTGATGCTGCAAATGATCTGGAAGCTGAGGCCCGAGGTCCACGCGACTTTCGGGCTGCACAACCGCTCGCTCTCCGTCAGGCTCGCGGACTGCATCGACGAAAAGGAGCTCGTCGCGCAGCTTGATCACGCGCGAACGCTGCGTTTCCAGAAGAACGAGCTGATCTGGCTCGCCGGCAACAGCTTTTACGGCAAAAAACGCATTTTTGAGCCGGCTTTCCTCGATTATCTCGCCGCGTTTCGGCTGCCGCCGTATCGATTGTCGCGTCGCGACGGCGAGTTTGAGCTTCACTTCGAGGGGTTCTGGCGCGAAACGACGATGTGGGAGGTTCCGGCGCTCGCCATACTCAACGAGCTGCGGGCCCGCGCGGCGATGGCTCGTATGGGCCGCTTCGAACTCGATATTCTTTATGCGCGGGCGAAAGCCAAGCTTTGGAGCAAGGTGGAGCGGCTGCGCGCGCTGGCGCGGGAGGGGCCGCTCCGACTCTCCGATTTCGGCACGCGGCGCCGGCACGGATTCCTGTGGCAGCGCTGGTGCGTCGAAGCTTTGCACGAGGGGATCGGCGAAAGCCTGATCGGGACCTCGAACGTCAAGCACGCCATGGATCTCGGTCTTGAGGCGATCGGCACCAATGCGCATGAACTGCCGATGGTCTACGCCGCGCTCGCCGCGAACGACGACGATCTGCGCGCGGCGCCTTACAGGGTGCTGGAGGACTGGGCGCGCCTTTACGACGGCAATTTGCGCGTGCTCCTGCCGGATACCTTCGGGACGGCGCATTTCCTCGCTGCCGCGCCGGATTGGGCCGCCGACTGGACCGGCGCGCGGCCGGATTCAAAGCCGCCCATCGAGGGCGCCGAGGAATTGATCGGCTGGTGGCGGGCGCGGGGCCGCGATCCTCGGGCGAAACTGATCGTGCTCTCGGACGGCATGACAATCGATTCGATCGAGGCGAGCGTCAGGCATTTGCGCGGGCGCGCCGAAGTTTCGATCGGCTGGGGCACCAGTCTCACCAATGATTTTTCCGGCTGTGCGCCGCACGGGTCGGGAGTCGATCTCGCGCCGCCTTCGCTCGTTTGCAAGGTGGTCGAGGTCGAGGGGCGTCCGGCGGTCAAGCTCTCCGACAACCCCTCGAAGTTTCTGGGGCCGAAAGACGCGATCGCGCATTATAGCCGCGTGTTCGGCTATGTGGGCGGCCCGGCCCGGCCGGCGTAAGCGCGCCACGCTCCCTTCAGGCGCGCGCCATGCGGTTCCAGGCGTCGAGGCCGGCGATCTTGTAGGCTTCGGCGAGCGTTGGATAGTTGAACGTGTTCTCGATGAAATAATCGATCGTGCCTTTGAGGTTCAGCACCGCCTGGCCGATGTGGATGAGTTCGGTCGCGCCTTCCCCGACGATGTGGACGCCGAGGAGACGCCGCGTCTTGGTCGAGAAGATCATTTTCATCATGCCGGAATGAAGCCCCATGATGTGGCCGCGCGAGGTCTCGCGAAACCGCGCGATTCCGCATTCATAGGCGATCTCGCGCTTCGACACCTCTTCCTCGGTCATGCCGACGGTCGATATCTCGGGCACGGAATAGATGCCGTAGGGGAAGAATTCCGGCGGCGCCGTCGGCTGCAGCCCGAAGGCGTGGCAGGCGGCGACCCGTCCCTGCTCCATCGAGGTGGAGGCGAGGCTCGGAAAGCCAATCACATCGCCGGCGGCGTAAATATGCGGCGCCGAAGTCTGCAGCGTCGCCGGCGTCACGGCGATGCGGCCGCGATGATCGGTCGCGATGCCGGCGGCTTCGAGATTGAGCGCATCGGTCGCGCCGACGCGTCCCGCCGCGAACAGCAGCATCTCCGCCTGGACGGCGCCGCCGTTGGCGAGCGTCACGGTCGGTTTGCCCGCCTCGCTGAGCGTGATCGAGGTTACGGCCGATCCGAGTCGCAGCGCGACATTGCGGTCGCGCAGATCATGTGTGAACTCCTCGATCAGCTCCTTGTCGATGAAGTCGAGGAAGGTCGGGCGCGGCTCGATCAGGGTCACCGCGACGTCGAGCGCGCTGAAAATCGTCGCATATTCGACGCCGATGACGCCGGCGCCGATGACCGCGAGGCTGCGCGGCAGCTTTTTCAGATCGACGATCTCGTCGCTGTCGAGGACATTGACGCCGTTGAAGGGCACGTAATCGGGCCGGAACGGGCGCGTTCCGCAGGCGATCAGGACATGCGCGGCGGAATGCACGCGCGTCTCGCCGCTATCGCTCGTGATCTCGATCTCGTGCGGGCCGACGAACCGCGCCTCGCCGCGCTGGGTCCTGACGGCGTTGCGGCTGAATTGATGCTCCAACACCTCTACTTCATGGTCGAGCGTCTTGTGCATGCGCATCATGAGGTCGCTGGCTTCGATGACCTGCTTGACGCGATAGGCGCGGCCGTAAAATCCGCGTTCGCGCCAGCCCGAAAGGTTGAGCACGGTTTCGCGCAGCGTCTTAGAGGGAATTGTGCCGGTATGGACGGAAACACCGCCGACACGCCGGCCCTTCTCGACGACCAGCACTGATTTGCCGAGCTTCGCCCCCTGGATCGCGGCGCGCCGCCCCGAGGGTCCGCTTCCGATGACGATCATATCGTAATCATGCATAGGGCGGACCTTGCTTCGAGGAAGTCGCGCCGGGCGCGGTCGGGAATCTCGGAAGGATAGACCGCTCGTCCGACACGCGCGTGAAGCGCGGACAACCGTCAACCCTGAAGCAATTCGCGCGCCACCAGCGAAGCCCTCCCATCCGGGGCGACGCGCGCCGCGCCTTCTCTGGCCCCGGCGACCATGCTAATTCTCGAGCATGAAACCGCCGAAACCCATAGGGTCGCTGGATCTTCCGCGCGCGCGGCGCGAGCATGCCCGCCTCGGGGCCGAGATCGCCGCGCATGATCAGCGCTATTACACTGACGATGCGCCGACGATTTCGGATGCGGAATATGACGCCATGCGGGCGCGTTATGAGGCTTTGGAGGCCGCTTTTCCGGAGCTTGCGACTCCCGACTCGCTCACCAAGAAAGTCGGTGCCGCGCCGTCGGAGAAATTCGCGAAAATCCGCCACCGGGTTCCGATGCTCTCGCTCGGCAACGTCTTCAGCGATGAGGAAGTCGATGAATTCGGCGCGCGGGTGCGGCGCTTTCTCGGGCTTGCCACGGACGCGCCGCTCGCCATCTCGGCGGAGCCCAAAATCGACGGGCTGTCGTGCTCCCTGCGCTTCGAAAAGGGCGCTCTGACGCAGGCGGCGACGCGCGGCGACGGCTTCGAGGGCGAGGACGTCACCGCCAATGTCCGCACGATCGGCGAAATTCCGGCGCGTTTGTCCGGCGCGCCGCCGGACATTCTGGAGGTGCGCGGCGAGGTCTATATGACCCACGCCGATTTCGCCGCGCTCAACGCGCGCCAGGCGGCGGCCGGAAAGCCCCTCTTCGCCAATCCGCGCAACGCGGCGGCTGGATCGCTGCGCCAGCTCGACCCTTCGATCACCGCGGGGCGCCCGCTGCATTTCTTCGCCTACGCCTGGGGCGAGGCGAGCGCATTGCCGGCCGAAACGCAGATGGGTATGGTGGCGGCGTTCAAGCGCTTCGGGCTGCCGGTCAACCCCTTGATGACGCTGTGCCATTCGGCTGAGGAGCTGCTGGCGCAATACCGGCGCATCGAGTCGATGCGCGCCTCGCTCGGCTATGACATCGACGGCGTTGTGTACAAGGTGGATTCGCTCGCACTGCAGGACCGGCTCGGCTTCGTGTCGCGCTCGCCGCGCTGGGCCATCGCGCATAAATTCCCGGCCGAGAAGGCGACGACCGTGCTGCGCGACATCGAAATTCAGGTTGGCCGCACGGGCGCGCTTACGCCGGTCGCGCGGCTCGATCCGGTGACGGTCGGCGGCGTCGTCGTCGCCAACGCCACCTTGCACAATGAGGACGAAATCGCGCGCAAAGACATCCGCATCGGCGATACGGTGCGCATCCAACGGGCCGGCGACGTCATTCCGCAGGTGTTGGGGCCGGTGCTCGAAAAGCGGCCGAAGGATGCAAAGCCCTATGTGTTTCCGCGTTTTTGTCGCGAATGCGGTTCCGCGGCGGTTCGTGAGATCGACGAGAAAACTGGCGTCGCCGACGTGGTGCGCCGCTGCACCGGCGGGCTCATCTGCGCGGCGCAGGCAGTCGAGCGCCTGAAGCATTTCGCCTCGCGCAGCGCCATGGACATCGAGGGGCTGGGCGATAGGCAGATCGAGCAGTTTTATCAGGACGGCCTCATCAAGACGCCGGCCGATATTTTCACGCTTCACGCGCGCGACAGGGCCTCATTGAAGAAGCTCAAGGATCGCGAAGGCTATGGCGAGACCTCGACGCGCAACCTCTTTGCGGCGATCGAGGCGGCGCGCGAGCCTCCCCTTAACCGCTTCATTTATGCGCTCGGCATCAGGCATGTCGGCGAAACCAACGCGCGCCGTCTCGCCCGCCATTTCGGCTCATTCGAATCGCTGCGGGCGACGGGCATTGCCGCTGCGGCCGAGGGTTCGGAGCCGCGGGCCGAAATCAACAATATCGAAGGGGTCGGCGAGGTAGTCGCGGAAGCCGTCGCCGATTTCTTCGCGGAGCCGCACAATGAGGAAGCGCTCGAGGCGCTGCTTCAGCATGTGACGCCACAACCGATGGAGGCGGTCGCGTCCGAAAGCCCCGTTGCGGGCAAGACGATTGTCTTCACTGGCTCGCTCGAACATATGACGCGCGACGAGGCCAAGGCGCAGGCTGAGCGTTTGGGAGCCAAAGTCGCGGCATCGGTCTCGAAGAAAACCGATCTCGTCGTGGCGGGGCCGGGGGCGGGAACAAAGCTCGCCAAGGCGGCGGAGCTTGGCGTCGAGACGATCAGCGAGGCGGATTGGCTGGCGCTGACCGGGCGCGCTTGAGGCTGCGCGCGCCATCCGTCTGACGGGAAACAGCTCGGCGCAGGGCGGCACAACCAATTTGGGAAAAAACTCGGGCGCGCGCGGGCGCACGATAGGCTGGACATAGCTCCGCGCAGTCCTATCATCAATGGCAATTTCCACATCGTCGCCAGTGGGAGTCTCCGCACGCCGATCGTGGCGAACGTGATCACGGAACCGGGCGCCTGTCGGGTGTTGCTGGTTATCTTTATCAGCTCAGGGAATCGGCGGTCGCACGGCTCGAGCTATGCGCGACCGGGGGAGACCGCGAGAAAACCGCATGGCTGAACGGGCGGCGGCTGTTCACGCCCAAGATCTGAGAGCTGACGAGGATATTCCATCGTGACCAATCGGTTGGATCGCAGTTCAAACCCGTCCCGCCGCGCCGTCGGGGCCTCGGGCGCGGGCCTCCTCGGCGCGAGCCTTCTGCCGGGAAGCGCGACCGGCGGCGCCGATTCGCCGCAGGCGGAGCCGGGCCTCCCGGGGGCGCCCGTCGTCGCGCCGGATGCACCGCCTAGCGGATATAATATCCTGTTCATTCTGGTCGATCAGGAGCATTTCTTCGAGAATTGGCCCATGCCGGCGCCGGGGCGCGAATGGATCAAGAAGAACGGGATTACCTTCACGAATCATCAGGCTGCGTCTTGCGTCTGCTCGCCCGCGCGATCGACGATCTATACCGGCCAACATATCCAACACACGGGTGTTTTCGACAATGCAAACTCCCTGTGGCAGCCCGATATGTCGTTGGAGGTAAAGACCATCGGTCATCGGATGACCGAACTCGGCTATTATGCGACTTATCAAGGCAAGTGGCACCTGAGCGTCAATCTCGATCAGGCCAAACAGGCGATAGACGCGCCATTCAGCAAATATCGCACGATCATCGAAAGCTACGGCTTCAAGGACTTCTTCGGCGTTGGGGACATCAACGACACGACGCTCGGAGGCTACACTTATGACGACACGACCTCCGCCTTCGTCACCCGGTGGCTTCGCACCAAAGGCGAGGAGCTGAGAGAGGCCGGGCAGCCCTGGTATCTCGCCGTCAATTTCGTCAATCCGCACGACGTCATGTATGTCAATTCCGACCTGCCGAATGAGACCATTCAGGGCAAAAGCACGGCCATGCCGATCGCTCGACCTCCGGCGGACGCGATCTATCAGGCGGAATGGGATGTGGCGTTGCCCGCGACGCGGAGTCAGGCGTTCGATGAGCGGGGAAGGCCTCGCGGCCAGAAGATATACCAGGAAGTGCAGGACGTTCTGGTCGGCGCATGGCCCGACGAAGATCGCCGCTGGCGGTTGCTTAGAAACTATTATTACAACTGCATTCGCGATTGCGATCAACAGGTCGTGCGCGTGTTGGACGCGCTGAAGGCCAACGGCATGGACAAGAACACGATCATCGTGTTCACCGCCGACCATGGCGAACTTGGCGGCAACCATCAAATGCGCGGCAAAGGCAACTGCGCCTACCGGCAGCAGAACCATCTGCCTTTGATGATCGTCCATCCGGCCTATCCCGGCGGCGACGTGTGCCAGGCGGTGACGTCGCAGATCGACCTGACGCCGACATTGATGGCTTTGACGGGCGCCAGTCCGGAGATGCTCGAAAAGACCGGCCGAGATCTTAAGGGGCGCGATTTCTCCAAAGCGATGGCGAGGCCGGACAAAGTGCAATTCGACTCGGTGCGGCCGGCCTCGTTGTTCAATTACAACATGCTGACGTTCCAGGACGCCAAATGGGCCAAGAAAATGTACGATTACTTGAAGGAATCGGACAGCTCGTTAGAGCAGAAAATTGCATCGCTCATGAAGGAAGAGCCCGATTTTCACAACCGCTGCGCGATTCGCAGCGTTTTTGACGGGCGTTATCGTTTCAGCCGTTATTTCTCGCCGCTCCACTTCAACACCCCGGCGACTCTTGAAGCCCTGAACGCGAACAACGACCTCGAACTTTATGACCTTCATGAGGATCCAGAGGAAATCGACAATCTGGCCGCGGACATCAAAGCCAATTCCGAACTGGCGATGGCGATGAACGAAAAGCTCAATGCGCGGATCACCGAGGAAGTCGGCGACGACGATGGCGCCTTCCTGCCCCTGAAGAATGGCGAATGGCGTTTCCCGAGCGCCGACGAGCGCTAGGAAGCCGATTACGGACTGATCCGCGCGGCCTTCTCGATCTCCGGCAAAAGCACCGTCTCGAAAGACTCGTCGCTGAGCGGTCCGACGAAGCGATAGGCGACCTTGCCGTCGCCGGTGACGACGAAGGTCTCGGGGACGCCGTAGACGCCGAGGTCGATGCCGACACGGCCGTTCTCGTCGGCGCCGATCGTCGCATAGGGGTCGCCCTGCTCGCCCAGAAGCGCCCGGATATTGGCCGGCGTATCCTTCTGGGCGATGCCGACGAGGCTCACCCCTAGCGCCTTCAGGAGCTCGTCGGCCGCGATTTTCATCAATGTCGGATGCTCCTCGCGGCACGGCACGCACCATGAGGCGAAGATGTTGACGAGGGTCACATGGCCCTGGCGCAGATCCTTGTCGGAAAGGCCGTCGGCGCCCTTGAGGCCCTCGACGCCGGCCAGCGTGAAAGCGGGAACCGGCTTGCCGACGAGCGCGGAAGGCAGGCGGGAGGCGTCGCCCGCGAACAGGCGCAACAGGAACAGCGCGGCGAGCGCGGCGAAAAGGAGCAAGGGCAGAAAAACCAGGAGAGAGCGCTTTTTCACAGGCGCGGGCGCGGCCGGTCGCAGCTTTGGTTCAGTCGTCGGCTCTGTCGCGGTCATGGCGCGGTCTCGCCCTCGCGCGCGGCGCGCCTTTCCCCCGCGGGGAAACGGGAGAGCGCCTGCCTCAGCGCGAAATAATCCCGGAGAATCGCGAAAATCATCGCCGCCACTATGACGAGGGCGATCGCATAGGCGACGACGACAAAGCCGAAATGCGGGTCGGAGGTCATCGCGCTGCCCCCAGGGAAGCGGAGTGGGGCGAAAATTCGCTCGCCGCCGCGTCAGCCGCGAGAATGGAGAGACGGCGCACGCGCCGGCGCAGGATCTCGTTGCGGATCGCCATCAGATGCAGCGTCGCGAAGAGCAGCGTGAAGGCGAGAGCCATGATCAGGAGCGGCCAGAGCATCGAACCTGCGATCGCCGGTCCGCCGAGGCGAAACACCGAGGCCGGTTGGTGCAGCGTATTCCACCAGTCGACGGAGAATTTGATGATCGGGATGTTGATTGCGCCGACGAGCGTGAAAATTGCAGCGGCGCGCGCGGCCTTGCCGGGGTCCTCGATCGTCCGCCACAGCGCGACAAGGGCGAGATAGATCAGGAACAGGACGAGCACGGAGGTAAGGCGCGCGTCCCAGACCCACCAGGCGCCCCACATCGGCTTGCCCCACAGCGATCCGGTGACGAGACAGAGGAAGGTGAAGGCGGCGCCGAGTGGCGCTGCGGCCTTCTGCGCGGCGTCGGCGAGCGGATGGCGCCAGACCAGCGTGCCAAGCGCCGCCGACGTCATCACGATGTAAATCCACATGGAAAGCCACGCGGCGGGCACATGCAGATACATGATGCGGACCGTCTCGCCCTGCTGATAGTCGGGCGGGGCGACGAACCACGCGAGATAAAGTCCGACGATCAGCAATACGGCGGTCAAAACCGCTAAAATCGGCGCCAGTACGCCCACGAGCTGCAGAAAATTGGTCGGATTGGCGTAATTTCGCATGGGTTTCATCCGAGGC
>DAITNE010000009.1:0-15606 GCA_036834765.1 Methylocella sp. | reverse complement strand
GCCATCCTGCGGCGCTCTGACGACGGCCCATTCGAGGTTCAAATTCGCCTGATCCAGCTTCGCCTGGGCCTGCTCGACCTGACCGGTCAGCTGGCCGACGTCCGCGTCGGCCTGACCGATGCGCTGCGGCACGGGTTCCGCCACCGCCACCTGCGCCTCGGCGAGCGCCACCTGGGCTTGCGCCTGGCGCAATGCGGCGGTCGCCGCGTCGACCTCCTGCTGAGTCGTCGCCTGTTTGGGAAGGCTGCGTTGGCGCTGATAGTCGGCCTCGGCCCTGACTTCAGCCGCCTGCGCCGAGGCGAGCTGCGCCTTGGCCTGCTCCAGCTGGGCCGGAAAATTCTTCCGCGCGATTTCGGCGCCGAGCTTCAGGCCGGCGAGCTGCGCCTTGGCGACCTGAAGGGCGCCTTCGGCGGAATCGCGGTCCTGAATATATTGCCGCGGATCGATGTGGATCAGCGGTTCGCCCTTGCGCACGAACTGATTGTCGTTGACGTCGAGCGAGACGACGAGTCCCGAGACCTGCGGCGCGATCGTCACCGCGCGTCCGTCCGTGTAAGCGTCGTCCGTGGACTCGATGTTGAGGGTGGAGAAATAAAGATAGGCGCCGCCGGCAATCGCGCCCGCGGCGATGAGAAGGCCGACGAGCAGAAGCGAGCGCTTCTTTTTCGGCGGCGGCGCTTCGTCCTCCGGCGCGGTCTGGTCCTTGTCCGGTTGGGCGCGATCCTCGGACGCGGCCTCGGCGACCTCGTGTTCCGGCGCCCTTTCGTCCCGCTCGCGCAGTTCGGCTTCGGACATTTCGGTTTCGGATTGCTGATCCATCCTGTGATCCGCTCGACTTGTCTTTGGCGCCCGTGACGAACCGATGCAGCCGGGGCTTGCGCGCCGACCCGTTTTCGGTGCATAGCTATTAACCGAACTGACTGGTACGGTTACACGAGATTTCGCGCGCGTCAACGATGAAGTGTCAGGCAAGCCCGGTGCCGCGCGGCGAAAAGCGCCGCGACCAAATCTCCGCCGTCGCGGAAAGCGTGTTTCTTGAGCGCGGCTACGCCGAAACGACGATGCAGGTTATCGCCGAGCGCGCCGGCGCCTCGAAGGAAACGCTTTACCGCCATTTTGGCTGCAAGGAGGCGCTGTTTTCCGAGGTCGTGCGCCGCCGCTCCGCACTCATGATGGGCGGCGAGGAGGGCGAATTGTCAGGATCGCCGAAGCAGGTCCTGCTCGACCTCGCGGTCAACCTTCTCAATTTTTTGGGAGGCACCGATTCAATTTGCCTCTATCGGGTGGTCGTGGCCGAGTCGCCGCGCGAGCCCGAGCTCGGCCGCATCTTTTATGCGCAGGGTCCCGGCCGGATCATCGCCCGGCTGTCGGGCTATCTAAGTCAGGCCGCGGAGCGCGGCGAATTGCGGGTGGGCGATCCCGATCTCGCGGCGAGACTCTTCATCGGAGCCGTCATCGCGCATCACCAGATATTGCGTCTCGTCGTCAAGGCCACATTCACCGAGGCCGAGTTGCTTACCCATGCGATGGAGGCCGTCAGCCTGTTCATGGCGCGCTATGGCGCGTGAGGTGGCCAGATCTAGCCGACGATGATCGCATGGAGGAAGGCCGGCCCGTGCGCGCCGCGCACAAGCGCGCCCTCGATGTCGGCCGTGCCGCTGGCGCCTGTGATGAGATTGACGTTGCGTGGGGCAGGCGCGCTCCGTTCGGCGTTGGCGTAATCTTCAAGATGCGCCAGGATTCTCGCGCGATCGATGATACAGACATGGTGCAGCGGCAAAAATGACAGCAGGGTCGGCGACTCCGGGCTTGAGTGAAATACGAGAGTTCCGGTCTCGGCGACGGCCCAGCGCGCCCTGGCGACCGCCAGCGTCTCGTCGCCGCTGATCGCCGCGCAAATCGTAAAGCCGCTCCAGTCGAGCTTTTGCAGGTCGGGATCAGGCTGCAGGACGAGAGTGGGATCGAGACCGTGGACGGCGCAATAGCGGCGCACGGCGGCGGGCGCGTCCTCAAGCCGTGCTACGCGATCGACGCTGGCGCCGACGACCTTGTCTGATACGAGACGCGCGGCGAAGGCTTCCGCGAGATCGCTGTTTGGAAGCCGCGGCCGGCTCTCGATCGATTCGAGCGCCAAAGCCTCCGCGCCGGCGGCGATGTCCTGAGGGTCCCGTTCGCGGGGCAAGGCGCGCCGGATCGCGGCCAGCATGTCCTCGCGGGCGCTCACGCGTCGGGTCTCCGCTTTTGAGCTTGGTACTGTTCAAAGAAGGTGCGCGCCGCGGGTTTGGGAAAGTCGCGATGGCGCGTCCAACCGCCAGCGAGAGGCAGCTTGCCGATCCAGCCGTCTTTGGCGAAGAGGCGGACCGCCCTCATCGCGAGGCGCGTCCCGAAGCGGTAGAGGCCGGGGCGCGCGGCGGCGAAGGCCCAGAGCCCGATCAGGCCGCGCTGCGTATTCGGCTCAAGGCCCTGCGCCCAGCTTTTGTCGCGCCAGCCGCGCAGCATGGCCGGCAGCGGAATATCAACCGGACAGACCTCCTGGCAGCGCCCGTTCAGCGTGCAGGCGTGGACGAGGTCGCGGGATTTTTCAAGGCCGTCCAGAACCGGCGTCAGCACCGCGCCCATCGGACCCGGATAGACCCCGCCATAGGCGTGGCCGCCGATTTCGTTGTAGACGACGCAATGATTCATGCAGGCGCCGCAGCGCAGACAGCGCAGCATCTCGCCAAGGCCCTCGGCCAGCATGCGCGTGCGGCCATTGTCGACCAGCACTATATGGAACGCCTCCGGCCCGTCGCGATCGCCGGTGCGCTTCGGGCCGCAGTGGAAGGTTGTGTATTGGGTGATGTCGGCGCCGGTCGCTGAGCGCACCAGCAGCCGCAGGAGTATGAAGGCGTGCGTGAGGCTCGGCACGAGCTTTTCGATGCCCGCCGTGACGATGTGGACGCGCGGGATCGTCGTCGTCAGCTCGGCGTTGCCCTCGTTGGTCACCGTGCAGATGGCGCCGCTGTCGGCGATGAGAAAATTCGCGCCGCTGATGCCGACGTCGGCGCCGAGGAAGCCGCCGCGCAACTGCCGCCGCGCGCTCGCCACCATGCCGGCGACGTCGTCACTGTTCTGGGGCGTATGATGATGCTCGCGAAACAGCGCCGCGATATCCTCGCGCGTATGGTGCAGCGCCGGCCAGATAATGTGCGAGGGCCGGTCGTTCGAGAGTTGCACGATGTGCTCGGCTAGATCGGTTTCGATGCGTGTGAGGCCGGCCGCGTCCAGCGCATGGGGCAGGCCGATCTCTTCGCCCAGCATCGATTTCGAGCGGGTGATCGTCTGCGCGCCCGCCTCGCGGCAGATGCGGATGACGATCTCGCAGGCGTCCCCGGCGCTCGCCGCGTAATGCACGATGGCGCCGGAGGCGACGGCGTTGCGCTCGAATTCGAGGAGATAATGATCGAGGTTTTCGATCACGTGATCCTTGATGCGGTGCCCGAGATCGCGCGCTTTTGAAAAGCCCGGCCAGTTGGCGACGGCGGCCTCGCGCTTGGCGCGGGCGGTGCGCGTCGTGCGGTCGATCGCAAGTTTGAGATTTGCGTCGGCGAGCGCGGCGGCGGCGCGGCTCTTGAACGTATCGGCGCCCACAAGCGACATCGGTTCAGGGCTCCTCGCCGATCGCGGGGCCATCGCCCATGCCGGCGATGATTTCGGCGACATGGAAGGCGCGGATGCGCGAGCCGCGCCGGTGCAGCTTGCCCGCCATGTTCATCAGGCAGCCGAGATCGCCGCCAAGCAGCAGATCGGCTTTCGTCGCTTCGATATGGCCGGCTTTCTCGTCGACGATGGCGTTGGAGATCGCGGGATATTTGACGCAGAAAGTTCCGCCGAAGCCGCAACAGGCCTCGCCGTCCGGCAGCGGCGTTAGCTCGAGGCCCTTGACGTCGGCGAGGAGCGCGCGGGGCTGGCGCAAGACGCCGAGTTCGCGGAGGCCCGAGCAGGTGTCGTGGTAGGTCGCGCGCGCCGCAAGCGCGATTCCCTGCGGACGATAGCCGAGGACATCGACGAGGAAGCTGGTCAGCTCAAAGCCCCTCGCGGCGAGCGCTTCCGCGCGGTCGCGCCAGGCCGGATCATCCGCGAAAAGCTCCGGATAATGCAGCTTGATCATGCCCATGCAGGAGCCGGACGGCGCCACGACATAGTCATAGCCATCGAACGTCGTGATGACGTTCCGTGCGATCCTCTCCGCGTCACCGCGATCGCCCGAATTATAGGCCGGCTGGCCGCAGCAGGTCTGTTGCGCCGGGGCCTCGACCTCGCATCCGGCGCGCCGCAGCAGGGTCAGGGCGGCGAAAGCCGCGCGCGGCCGAATGAGATCGGCGAGACAGGTGACGAAGAGCCCGACCTTGGGTGATGCGTTGGCCATTTGAGAAAATAGACCGCGTTGACGGATTTACGGATGTGGAATCATCCATGGCGCGACATATTGCTGGAACAGGACGAGAAGGCCGAGCACCAGGGTCAGCGCAATGCTGTGCTTGAAGGTGCGGGCGAACACCACGCCCTCCTGCCCTTTGAGATCAGTCACCGCGGCGCCTGTCGAGATGTTCTGCGGCGAGATCATCTTGCCCATCACGCCGCCCGAGGAGTTGGTCGCCGCGAAGAGCACGGGATTGAGGCCGAGCTGATTGGCCGCCACCACCTGCAGATTGCCGAACAGGGCGTTGCCCGAGGTGTCGCTGCCCGAGAGGAACACCGCGATCCAGCCGAGGAACGGCGAGACCAGAGGAAAGATAACGCCGGTGGAGGCGACGCCGAGGCCAAGCGTGTAGTTCATCCCCGAGTAGTTCATCAGATAGGCGAGGCCCACAATGAAACACACGGTCAGGATCGCCAGTCGACTCTGCCGCCAGGTGGCGCCGATGCATTTGATGAACTGGCGGGGGCCAACGCCGACGAGCGCCGAAGTGATGATCGTGGAGAGCAGGATCGCGGTGCCCGTCGCCAGCGGCTGGAACACCCAGTTCGCGGCATAGGGCTTATCCTTGTAAAGGGTGATCGCAATCTCGTTGTGGAGACCGGGCCAGGGGATCGTCTGCTGGCCGATTGTAAACACTTTGAAGTGGGTCCACAGAATCACGACCGCCGAGACGACGAGCCAGGGCAGCCATCCCTGCCAGGGGGACATCTGACTCCCATGCGCTTTCGGGGCGAGATCGGCGCCGCCCGCCTGAACCGTCCGCAGAGAGACACAAAACTCCGGGTCGGGCGCAGGCTTCCAGACGCGCAGGAATGCGAGCGTCGAAATCAACGCGGTGAGCGACGAGAGCACGTCGGTCAGCGCATAGTCGAGAAAGTTCGAGGATACGAACTGTCCGAGCGCAAAGCTGCCGCCGGCGACCGCCAGCACGGGCCACAAGGCGCGGAGCGAGCGCGTCCCGCCATAGATCGTCATGACGTAGAACGGCAGCAACATGGCGATAAACGGCAATTGGCGCCCGACCATGGCGCCGAGCGTCACGGGAGACAGGCCGGTGACCTGGCCAAGCACGGTGATCGGCACGCCGAGCGCGCCGAACGCGACTGGCGCCGTGTTGAAAATCAGCGTGAAGGTCAGCGCCTCGAGCGCCGGAAAGCCGACGAGGATCAGCAAAGCGCTGGTGATCGCGACCGGCGTGCCGAAACCGGAAATGCCTTCCAGCAGGCAGCCGAAACAGAATCCGATCACCACCAGCACGATCCGGCGATCATTCGGCAAATGGTTCAGGACCCAATCGCGGAACGCGTCGAAGCGGCCCGACGCGACCGCGATGTTGTAGAGCAGCAGCGCATTGAAGACGATCCACATCACCGGCCACAAGGCGAACACCACGCCCGCGGCGATGCTGTTGATTGCGAGCGGGACCGGGAATCGCCAAACCAGCACGGCGATCGCGAGGGCGACGATAAGGCCGCCGAGCGAGGCCGCCCATGCGGGGCGGCGCAACACGCCGAGCATCACAAGCACGACCGCGATCGGCGCAGCCGCCACGGCGAACGACAAAGCGAGGTTGTCGCCAACCGGCGTCAGCAATTGATGAAACATGTTTCCTCCCGCTTAATTTCTTGTTTTTTTCTTGTCGATTTTTTTGCGTATGCGCGGGGCGTCTCGTCACGGAGCCCCGGGGCTTTGGCTCGCCAGGTTCATCCTTCGCCGGGCTCACGTTGGCGCGCGGCCCTGTGAAAATCCTCCGGTTCGCCGCCTGCTCCAATTCGCGCACCGGCTATCGGCGGCGGGAGTCTAAAACTTTACGCTTCACTCAAGCGCATCGACGCGGACGCAGCGAAAAGCTGCGCGCCGCAGCGTCGAATCTCCAAGATGCGCCACAACTATCTGAATCGACTTAATTTGTGGGAAGTTAAAAAACAATTATAACGTCAAGTTCCGTTATCGAACAGGAGATTGTTTGACAAAGGCGGCCAGGGGCTCGCGCTATCGCCCCGACAGCCCTCGAGCTGCGTCGGCCTTGACGCCGCCGCCCGGATGCACCGAAAGCTTCACTATCTATATAGGTCTATATTGATCTTGCTCCGGGATAGGTGCCTCGGATAGAAACTGACAGAACAAATCCGAGATTTATAATTAATAACATGCGCTTCATGTGTAATAAGCATGACCTTCATGTTAAATCAGGACGGCGAATGTGCAGCGCGTTGACCCTACCGATTTTCCTAGCCCCGGACTGCTGAGCGCCGACCAATGGCGGCAGATCAACGCGCTCGCGGCGACGCTCAGCGCCGGCCAGGCGCTCTGGCTCAGCGGCTATTTCGCCGGCCTCGAAAGCGCGCGCACAGGAGCCGGGGTCGCGCTCGCCAATGCGCCGGGCGCGCCGGCGCCAGCGCCCGTCGTGGCCGCGCGGACCCGCACGCTCACCATTCTTTACGGATCCGAGACGGGAAATAGCGCGGCTCTGGCCCGAACCGCCGCCGTTGAGGCGAAGGCTCTTGGCCTTAACGCCACAGTCTCAGACGTGGGCGAGTATAAGTCGCGCCGGCTCAGGGAGGAGCAGGACCTCCTCCTCATCGCCAGCACCTACGGCGAGGGCGACCCGCCGCAGCCGGCTGTGGATTTCTTCGAATTCCTCGAAGGCCGCAAGGCTCCGTCCCTTACGGGCCTCCGTTTCGGCGTGCTGGCGCTTGGCGATTCGACCTATGAAAAGTTCTGCGAGGCGGGCAAGCGGCTCGACCGGCGCTTCGAGGAGCTCGGCGCAGCGCGCCTTTTGCCGCGCGTCGACTGCGATGTCGATTACGATGATTCCGCCGCTGCATGGATCGCCGACGCGCTGGCTCTCCTCGCGCGCGATCACGGCAAGCTGGCGCCACAAACGGACGACGGCGTTTCGACGATCGCCGAGGCGAAGCCGGCCGCTTTCGACAAAAAGAATCCGTTTCCCGCAACAATCATCGATAATTTCGTTCTCACCGGCCGCGGTTCGAGCAAGGAGACGCGGCACATCGAAATTTCATTGGAAGGCTCCGGTCTGAGTTTCGAGCCGGGCGACGCGCTCGGAGTAGCGCCCCGCAACGATCCGGCCCTTGTCGCGAAAATAATTGGCTGTCTTGGCCTTGGCGCCGGCGCGCCGTTGAAGCTGAAAGGGAGCAAGACGCCTTTTGCGCAAGCGCTCGAGGAAAAATTCGACATCACGGCGGCGACCCCGCGCTTTCTTGAGCAATGGGCCAATTTGTCGGCCTCCGGCGCCTTGAAAAAACTGCTCGGCGACGAGCACGCGCGGGAACGCACCGTCTATGTTCGCGACCATCATATTATCGATGTCATTCGCGAGTTTCCCGTTCCCGGCGTGCTGGCCGAGGCGTTTGTCGCGGGACTGCGGCCGTTGCAGCCGCGCCTTTATTCGATCGCCTCAAGCCTCGCCGCGAACCCCGATCAGGTGCATCTGACCGTCTCGACCGTGCGCTATGAGCTGCATGGCGAGCCGCGCGCGGGCGTGGCTTCCGGCCATTTCGCCGATCGCGCCGCGCCGGATGCGGTCCTCCCGGTCTTTGTCCAGTCCAATCCGCATTTCCGCCTGCCGGCCGACGACGTCCCGATCATGATGATCGGCGCCGGCACGGGCGTCGCGCCCTATCGCGCCTTCATGCAGGAGCGTGAGGCGCGCGCCGCCGCGGGCCGTTCCTGGCTTTTCTTCGGCGAGCGCAATTTCCGCACGGATTTCCTCTATCAGACCGAGTGGCAGGCCTATCTCAAAGACAAGGTTCTCACAAAAATGGACGTCGCCTTCTCGCGCGATGGCGCCAAAAAGGTCTATGTGCAGCACAGGCTCGTCGAGCATGGCCGCGAGGTCTTCGCTTGGCTCGAGGAGGGTGCCCATATCTACGTTTGCGGCGATGCTTCGCAGCTCGCGCCTGACGTGCACGCAGCTCTGACTTCCGTGGTCAAAAAGCATGGAGCGCGCTCACAGGAGGCCGCCGAGGACTATGTGCGCAGCCTGCAGCGCGACCATCGCTATCAGCGCGACGTCTATTGAGGATCGTTGGATGACGAAGAGCCTACAAGGTCCGGACCGCAGTCGCGATCTCTCCCAGCCGCCCGAAAAGCTTGGTCCCGACGAGGCGATGAAGGTGCGTAGCGACTATCTGCGCGGCACCATCAACGAAGGGTTGCTTGACTCCATCACCGGCGCCGTCTCCGGCGAGGACAACGCCAAGCTGATGAAGTTTCACGGCATCTATGTGCAGGACGATCGCGATCTGCGCGACGAGCGTCGCCGCCAGAAGCTGGAGCCGGCCTATTCGTTCCTGATCCGGCTGCGCCTGCCGGGCGGCGTCTGCACCGCGCAGCAATGGCTGAAACTCGACGAGCTCGCCCGCGCCTATGGCAATGGATCGCTGCGCGTGACGACGCGCCAGACCTTCCAGTTCCACTGGGTTGTCAAGACCGACCTCAAGGCGACGATCCGAGGCCTGCACGAGACCCTGATCGATACGATCGCGGCCTGCGGCGACGTCGTGCGCGGCGTCATGGCGTCGGTCAATCCGTCCCTCTCCGCGCTCCATGCGGAAGTCTATGACGCGGCGCGGCGCGTCAGCGATCACGCGCTGCCCAATATGCGCGCCTATCACGAGATCTGGCATGGCGAGGAGCGCGTGGCGACCTCCGAGCCAGAGGAGCCGTTCCTCGGCAAGCAGTATCTGCCGCGCAAGTTCAAGATCGGCTTCGTCATTCCGCCGATAAACGACATCGACGTCTACACGCAGGATCTGGGCTTCATCGCCATCACGTCGGGCGGCAAGCTACAGGGCTACAACATCACGATCGGCGGCGGCATGGGCCGCACGGATTCCGCGCCCGAAACCTATCCGCGGCTCGGCGACGTCATCGGCTTCATCCCTAAGGACAAGCTGCTCGCGGCGACCGACGCGGTGATCGGCGTGCAGCGCGATCATGGCGATCGCAAAGTGCGCGCCCATGCGCGCTTCAAATATACGATCGACGATCTCGGGCTCGATTGGGTGAAGGCGGAGATCGAGCGGCGCCTGGGTTTCGCGCTGAAACCCCCGCGCCCCTTCAAGTTCACGACCAATGGCGACGCCTATGGATGGGCGACCGGCGAGGATGGCCGCCATCATTTCACGCTGTTCGTCGAGAACGGCCGCATCGTCAACCGCGAGGGGCTTGCGCTGCTCGACGGCCTGCGCGCGATTGCGCAAGTGCATCAGGGGACGTTCCGGCTGACGCCCAACCAGAATGTCGTCATCGCCGACATTCCGGCCAAGGGCAAAGCGAAGATCGCGGCGCTCTTGAAGCAATATGGCCTCGATCATCGCAACGATCAGAGCTTGTTGCGGCTCAACTCCATGGCCTGCGTCGCGCTGCCGACCTGCGGCCTCGCCATGGCCGAGAGCGAGCGCTATCTGCCCGCTCTGGTGACGAGGATCGAGACGATCCTTACTGAGAACGGCCTTTCAAAAGAGCCGATCACCATCCGCATGACGGGCTGCCCCAATGGCTGCGCGCGGCCCTATGTCGCCGAGATCGCGCTGACCGGCCGCGCGCCGGGAAAATACAATCTCTATTTCGGCGGCGGCTTTCATGGCCAGCGCCTCAACAAGATGTATCGCGAAAATATCGGCGAAGAGGCGATCCTCTCCGCCATCAGCGAGGTCGCGGCCCACTACGCCCGCGACAGAAAACCCGGTGAGCATTTCGGCGATTTCACCATCCGCGCCGGCTATGTGAATGAGGTGCGCGCGGGCCGGGAGTTTAATGATTGAGGTGCGGTCGCGCTTGATGCGAGGTGCCTTGTCCTGTTCGCCAAATGGGTACGGACAGAAGGATTCGAATGGCGAACTGCGTCAGCTTTGAAGCAGTTTCCCGCGCCGATGCGCGCGTGCTTATTCTGGGCACGCTGCCCGGCGCGGAGTCCCTGAGACGCCAGCAATACTACGCCAAAAAGGAAAACAGCTTTTGGAGGATCATGGGCGAATTAATCGGCGCTTCGCCGGAAATTCCCTATGAAGATCGCTTGAGCCTGCTGAAAATACACGGCGTCGCTCTTTGGGATGTCTGCGCCTCGGCGGAACGCGTCGGAAGCCTCGACTCCAGCATCCGATCTCCAATAGCGAATGATTTTTGTTCGTTCTTCAAGACGCACAAACGCGTCGAGTTGATGTGCTTCAACGGCCAGCCCGCCGAAAAACTTTTTCGCCGCAATGCGCCGGCGGGACTGCCCGCCATTCGCCAGATCGTGCTTCCATCGACCAGCCCCGCTCACGTGAGCATGCGGTTTGAAGCAAAATTATCGCGGTGGAGCGAGGCGCTGAGCAGGTTTATCGAATGAGCCGTTGAGACGGCCAGGGTGCTCGCGGAAACGGATCGTCCGGCGGTGCGATCGGCCTTCAGCCCCGCGCGACAAAGCGATTCTCCGGGCGCGGCAGGCCGAGATTTTCGCGCAGCGTCGCGCCTTCATATTCGCGCCGGAGCAGCCCGCGCCGTTGCAGTTCCGGGCATACTTCATCGACAAAGTCGTCGAGGCCGGCCGGAAGATAATGGAACATCACGTTAAATCCGTCCGCGCCCTCCGTGACGAGCCATTCCTCCATCTCGTCGGCGATCATCGCCGGCGTGCCGACAAAGGAGAGGCCGCTATAGCCGCCAGCCCGCTGCGCAAGCTGCCGGACGGTCAGATTTTCCCTCTTTGCAAGCTCCACCATTCTTCCGCGCGCGCTCCGGCTGGCGTTGGTCTCGGGAATTTCGGGAAGCGGTCCATCGGGATCGAATCTTGAGGCGTCCTGGCCGAGCATGCCGGATAGCGATGCGATGGCGCTGTCGTAATGGACGAGGCTGTCCAGCAGCCGCGTTTCCTGCGCGCCTCGGCCAGCGTGTCACCGACGACGACGAAGGCGCCGGGAAGGATTTTAAGGTTGTCCCGCGCGCGTCCCAGCTTTTCCATGCGGCCTTTCGCATCGGCATAGAAAGCCTGGCCGTCGGCGAGACGGGAGGGTGCGGCGAAGACGACTTCCGCCGTTTCCGCGGCGAGTTGGCGCCCGGCCTCCGAGGCGCCGGCCTGAACGATCACCGGCCAGCCCTGCACCGGCCGCGCGATGTTGAGCGGGCCCCTCACCGAAAGATGCGGACCCTTGTGGTTCAGCGCATGCATCTTGGCGGGATCGAAAAAGACGCCGCCCGCGACATCGCGGACGAATGCGCCGTCGGCGAAGCTGTCCCAGAGCCCGGTGACGACATCGAAGAACTCGCGCGCGCGGCGGTACTGCGCGTCATGCTCCACATGTTTGGTCAGGCCGAAATTGAGCGCGGCGTCGGGATTGGAGGTGGTGACGATATTCCAGCCCGCCCGTCCGCCGCTGATATGGTCGAGCGAGGCGAAACGCCGGGCGATATGAAAAGGCGCGTCGAATGTCGTCGAGGCGGTGGCGATGAGGCCAAGACGCTCGGTCACCACCGCCAGCGCCGACAGCAGCGTGAACGGCTCGAAGGACGTCACCGTATGGCTGCGCTTCAGGGCGTCGATCGGCATGTTCAGCACGGCCAAATGATCGGCCATGAAGAACGCGTCAAAGCGGCCGCGTTCCAGCTTCTGGGCGAAGCGCTTCAGATGGGCGAAATTGAAATTCGCGTCGGGATAGGCGCCGGGATAGCGCCAGGCTCCCGTGTGGATGCTGACCGGACGCATGAACGCGCCAAGCCGCAATTGGCGCTTCGAAGACATCGGCGCCGGCACCCTGCCTCAAATCCCCGCGCCGTCGTGGAAATCTTCGCTGCGCACCTGCGCCTGCGAGATCGTGCTGCCGGGCGGCACGCTGCGCGTCAGCCAGACATTGCCGCCGATGGAGGAGCCGCGGCCGATGGTGACCCGGCCGAGGATCGTCGCGCCGGCGTAGACGACGACATCGTCCTCGACGACCGGGTGGCGCGCGCCGCCCTTGACGAGCGCGCCATGCTCGTCGGTCGGAAACCGCTTGGCCCCGAGCGTCACGGCCTGGTAGAGGCGCACGTTGCGGCCAATGACGGTGGTTTCGCCGATGACGACGCCGGTGCCATGGTCGATGAAGAACCGCTCGCCGATCTCGGCGCCCGGATGAATGTCGATCCCCGTCGCCGAATGCGCGATCTCGGTAATCATCCGCGCCAGCAGCGGCGCGCCGAGCTTGTAGAGAATATGCGCGAGCCGTTGATGAATGATCGCGGTGACGCCCGGATAGCAGATCAGCACCTCGTCGATGCTGCGCGCCGCGGGATCGCCGTCGAAAGCGGCGCGGATATCGGTGTCGAGCAGCGCGCGCACGTCCGGCAATTGACTGGCGAAAGCGGAGACGACGCTCGCCGCCCGGTCGGATTCGGGGTCTATGAGGTCGGCGACGCCCGACGTCAGCGCGAACTCGAGGCGCACCTGCTTCAGGAGCTCCGTCAGAGATACATCCAGCGTGTGGCCGACGAAAAAATCGACCCCTTCCTCGGTGAAATCGACCGGACCCAGACGATGCGGAAACAGCGCGGCGCTGAAACCCTCCATGACCGCGACCAGCGCCTTGCGGGAGGGCAGCTTCACGGGTCCGGCGCGCCTCTCATGGTCCGCGGTGCGCAGATGGCGCAGGTCGGAGACAACGGCTTCGATGTTCCAATGATGCGTTGCGCCCGCGCGGCCGGGCTTCTTGATCCTTGGGTTCATATGTGCGGCCCTTTCCGATGCGCCGTCCGCCGATTGTCTCGAACGATATTTAGGGGATGCAGCTTACATAGTCGATGGAATAAACAGCGAATGGAGGCGGGATGCGCGCTTTTTCAGCCGAGCCGGTTGGCGCGCCGCAGTTCCGGAAAACGCCAGGCCCACAGCGCGACGACGATCAAGGTCCCCACCCCGCCGAAGATGGCCGAGCCGACTGCTCCCAGAAAGACGGCGGCGACGCTCGATTCGAAATCGCCGAGCTGGTTCGAGGCGCCGATGAAGACGGAATTGATCGCGCTGACGCGGCCGCGCATCGCCTCCGGCGTGCCGAGCTGCACCATGGTCTGGCGCAACACCATGCTCACCATATCGAAGCCGCCGAGCGCGATCATCGCCGCCACCGACAGCGGAAAGGACCGCGAGAGCGCGAACACGATCGTCGCCGCGCCATAGGCTGCGACCGTCGAAAGCATGATCGCGCCGACGTTCTCGCGCAGCGGACGGCGGGCGAGAACAAGCCCGACCAGCACGGCGCCGATGGCCGGACCGCTGCGCAGCAGGCCTAATCCCGTCGGTCCCACGGCGAGAATGTCGCGCGCGAAAATTGGCAGCAGGGCCGTGACGCCGCCGAGCAGCACGGCGAAAAGATCGAGCGAGATCGCGCCGAGAACGAGGCGGTTGGCGCGCAAATAGGAAAATCCTGCGAGAAGGCCGGCGTCCGCTTCGCCGCTCCCGACGCGCACCGGTCTCGCCTTGACGCGCATCATCAAAAGGGCCGCGACGCCGTTTAGCGCGGCGGCGAGGCAAAACAGGGCGGGGCCGTTCCAGGCCAGCAGCAGTCCGCCCAAAGCCGGGCCGCCGATCAAGGCGATTTGCAGCGAGGACGTCGAAATCGAGACCGCGCGCGGGAAATCGTCGAGAGAGACGACATTGGGCAGAAGCGCCGCGAGGGACGGCTGCGAAAAGGATCGCCCGGCGCCGAGGACGAACACGATCGCGTAGATCAGCCAGACTTTCGGCGTCGCGCTGAAGATGACGGGCAGAAGGGCGATCGAGACGAGAGCCTGCACGGCGAGGCTCGTGATGACGACGCGGCGGCGATCGAACCGGTCGGCGGCGTGGCCGGTCACGAGGACGAGCAGGACCGCAGGCAGAAATTGCGCAAGCCCGACGAAGCCGAGGCTCAAAGGGCTGTTGGTCAGCACATAGACGTACCAGCCGATGGCGACACTCTGCATCTGCATGGAGAACGCCATCGCCATGCGCGCGGCGAGGAAAAGCTGCAGGTTTCGTTGCCGCAGCGGCGGAATTTCGGCTGGCGGCGATTCCGCCAGGGATTTGGTCATTTCGGCTCCAAGCGCGACCGGCGAGTTGGTTTTACCGCATGATCTTATCCGAAAGCTCTGCAATTTTTTGGGATTGCGCCCTTCTACGGATTAAAGGGAGCGGGAGGAGTCAAAAAAACAGGCATGATCGCCTGCGCTCAGCGATCATGCCCGTCCGGACTTGCCCGAGGCGCCTTCGCGGGCGCCCCGGTCGATCATGGGTCGATCAATTATGCACGCCGCTGCTCGCAGTGCGGCCCCAATCGAGCAGTTTGCCCGTCGCGCCCGTGATGGAGTTCACCGCGGTGTCGACAAAAGCGAGGGGTCCCGCCGTTGCCGGAGCGGGGGGCTGCGCCGCTGCGGCCTGCTGGGCCGGTGCCGGTTGCGCGAGCTGCGCGTCCTGGCCGGTCGCCGGCTTTGGTTTGGCGACGGCCGCGACAGCCGCGGGCTTGGCGTGATTGGTCGCGGCGGCGGTCTTGGCGGCCGCGGAGCCGGGGTACGGCGTCTTCAGATGCGCGACTTTCGCCGCCTTGACCGACGCATCCTTGCCGAGCGGCGTCTTGGCCGGGAGTTCTTTATTGAGCGCCTCTTGCGGCGCGGGCTTGGTGGCCGGCGGCTCGGCGTTCACGAGGCTTCCGTCCGGGCGCACGGCCGCGGTCTTCACTTTCTTCGCGTCGCCCATCGCCGCCTTGACGGAGGGCTCGGCCAGAATTTGCGCTTTGCCGGGCGCCGGGGGCTCCAGAATGCTACCGGTCGCCAGTTCGCTTGGGGCCGGAGGCACCGGGGGAAGCGCGACGGGGGTGCCGGGCGCGCCGGCCGGCTCGCTGAGCGAGATGACGCGCGGCGCGGCATCCGCCGCTGGCGCCGGCGCGGTTGCCGGATCAACCCGCGGGGCGCTCTCTGCGGCTGACGCCTGCTGCGCGGGGACCGGTTGCGAAGGGGCTGTCGCGGCGGATTGCGCGTCGGATCCAATGCCGGCGGTCGACGCCTGCTGCGCAGGGGGCGCCGCGCTCGGTTCCGGGTTGGCTTCCGCGCTCTGGGTTGACGGCGCAGCCGCTGTTTCGGCGACGACCGGCGCGCGCGAAGGGGCGGCAGCGCACGCGAAAGCCACCGGT